>JACJZD010000001.1:195000-499304 GCA_020635795.1 Flavobacteriales bacterium | reverse complement strand
AAAAAGCCTTTTACCTCACACCAACTACAACTACAAAAAAATGACACCATTTATTTGTTTACCGACGGCTTTGCCGACCAGTTTGGTGGTTCAAAGGGTAAAAAATTTATGTACAAACCATTTAAAGAATTGCTTTTGACTATTAGTCGTTATCCTATGCAAGAGCAAAGTGTTTTTTTAAACAAACACTTTACCGAATGGAAAGGGAATTACGAACAAGTGGATGATGTTTGTGTAATTGGAGTAAAGATATGAAAAAACTAATCCAAATCTTTCTAATCATACTGTTTTATTTTTTATCTGGAAATGAAAATTGTTTTTCACAAATGCCTAATGGTATTTTTTTAGATAGCCTTAACACTAAGATGGATAAAAAACTCTCTCTGAGAGAATAATATTCCTTTAATTAAAAAATCCTTTCACTTCTAATAAAATTCATACTTTTGAAAATCTTAACCACTTTAAATTTAAAAAAATGTTTAAAATATTTAAAAAAGATAATACAAAAATCAATTCTAAAATTGAAATTCTAAATGAAAAAGAAGCATCAAAAATAATTGGAGGAAGTGCTACTGATAGAACATTTGGAGATGGACATGAAACTAATCAAAACCTTGCTACAACACGCACATTTGGAGATGGTCACCAAGCTGATCAAAACTCAGGAGGTATATTATAAAAGTAAATTCCATTTTTTTTTTCTTAAATCTTACTTTTTTATCCGTTTCTATAATTTATATAATCTCGTTCAAAAATTACCCACTTTGAGTTTATTATATTAAATGATGATTTTTCATATAGATACCTGTAATTCATGATTGTTTAATATTATAGTATGAATTTAGAAATAAACGACCAAGAAATTACTTTAAACATCAGGTATGATATGCACGAAGAAGATTGGAAAGATCTTGTTGGGGCATTTGAATTAATGCCTGGCTGGATTGGCGTTGAAAAAACAGGTGCTTTTTTTTGGCTTGGAAAGGAAACTGATGAAGTTTACATTAAAGCTACCATAACTTTTACAGGTTTATTGGTCGAGGCTTGCTTACCAGATGTTGTTTGGGATAAATGGATTAACGAACTTATTAAAAAAGCTTCGGAAGCTTTGGGTTTGGAAATTAAAAGTGTTTATACCGAAGACTAGTGCTTCATAGCTCTGTCCATTTCTCGTTGGGCATCTTTCCCTTTTAAATCTTCACGTTTATCGTGCAGTTTTTTACCTTTTGCTAAAGCAATATCCATTTTTGCAAAACCATTTTTACTGATAAACACTTTTAATGGAATAATCGTTAACCCAACATCTTTCTTTTTTTTTGAAAGCTTATCCAATTCACTTCTGTTTAACAACAGTTTTCGGTCACGTTTAGGGTCGTGATTGTTGTAAGTTCCTTTGTCGTATTCAGCAATATACATGTTTTTAATAAACAGTTCGCCATCTTTCAAAAAACAATAACCCTCAATTATACTTGCTTTCCCCGCCCGAATACTTTTAATTTCGGTGCCCGTTAATTGAATACCAGCGGTAAAAGTTTCTAAAAACTCGTACTCAAAACTCGCTCGTTTATTTTTTATGTTTACCTGATTCGACACCATACAAAATTATGATTTTTAGTGTTATCCTAGAGCAACATCCAATATCATCATAACAAGAAATCCTCCAATAAAACCTAAGGTTGCTACATCAGTAAACCTATCCCGTTGTGTTTCAGGAACAACCTCTTCAATAACCACATAAATCATAGCCCCTGCTGCAAATGCCAAAGCATAAGGTAATATGGGCTGAAAAGTCATTACTGCCCAAGCACCCAAAACTGCAGCAACAGGCTCTACAATTGCCGAAAGTTGTCCGTAATTAAAACTTTTCCATCGAGACAAACCTTGTCGACGCAACGGCATTGAAACAGCAATTCCTTCAGGAAAATTTTGAATGCCAATACCAATGGCAAGAGCTATTGCTCCTCCTAAAGTAGCACCCTCAAAACCAACAGCAGCACCTCCAAACAAAACACCCACTGCCAAACCTTCGGGTATATTATGTAATGTAATGGCTAAAACCAAAAGTGTAGAACGATGCCATTCGGTTTTTATACCTTCGGTTTCATCCTTTTTAAAATTAATGTGCAAATGGGGCATTACTTTATCTAAAGCAAATAAAAACAATGCTCCCGCCGAAAAACCAACAGCAGCAGGCAACCAAGGTATAACACCTGAGCTTTCTGCCATTTCTATAGATGGCGCTAATAGCGACCAATAACTTGCAGCAATCATTACTCCGCCTGTAAAACCTAACATTCCATCAAAAACAGCTCTATTAACTGTTTTAAAGAAAAAAACAAAAGATGCCCCTAAAGCTGTTAAACCCCACGTAAATAAAGAAGCTAACAATGCTTGATTTACTGGACTTTCAATGGTCTCAAAAAATGCTTTTAATTCGTCTAACATTAGTTAATTTTTTTTATGTATAAGTTTTTTGTAGTCTGATTCGATACAGTTATTGGAGTTTGTTTGTTAATAGAAATTTTCATCGAAGAATCAAACTCAACCTTATCTTCAACATCTATTTCTGCACCCAAACCAAGTCCTAATTCATCTAAATAATTTAAATACGATTTGGAGTGTTCTTTTACTCCAACAACTATAGCCCTATCTTTTTTATCTAATTGAGATAGTGTAAGTTTGAAATATTGTTGAATTTTTCCGTCTTTATCTGGAATTGGATCACCATGAGGATCAAATTTAGGATAATCAAGGAACTCGTCTAGTTTTTCAATTAAATCTTCACTCTGTATATGTTCTAATTGTTCTGCAATTTCGTGCACTTCATCCCACTTAAAAGCCAACTTATCAACTAAAAAAACTTCCCACAAGCGGTGTTTTCGGATTACAGATAAAGCAATTTCGCTCCCATTGTTTGTTAATGAAACTCCTTTATAGGGTTCGTAATTCACCAATTTTTTATCTGATAATTTTTTCATCATATCAGTAACCGATGATGCTTTTGTACTTAACTCATCTGCCAGTGCGTTAGTTTGAACCTCATTAGTTTTACCACCAAGTTTATATAAGGCTTTTAAATAATTTTCTTCCGCAAGAGAATTCATAAAATTAGAATTTAGGCAAAGGTAATTCTATTTTTTAACATATATAAAATATTAATTTAGACATGTCTAAAATTATGTTTAGTTTTGTTGAAAAATAAAAATACCGCAAAAACGGTATTGAGTAATTCCCTTTATTTATAGAATATTGCATAGTTATTTATAATTAGTCTAAATAAAAATAAGATGAGATTTTTAGTTTTAATGGCATTTTTACCAAACATTCTTTTTGCTCAAACAAAAGGTTCTGTTTCTGGAATAATAAAAGTTGAAAAAGAAGCCGTTCCGTATGCAAATATTGGAATAATAGGCACATCATTTGGAACAGCAAGTGACGAAAACGGTAAATTTAAATTAGAGAACATCCCTTCAGGAAAATATACCCTCCAGGTTTCCGCAATTGGATTTAAAAATTATAAAAAAAGTATTGAAGTAAAACCAAATTCAACCATCAATATTGATGCAAGTATGGAGAAAATGGATCATAAATTGGATGAAGTAGTCATATCTGGTACATTAAGTGAGGTAAAACTTGTTGAATCTGCAGCACCGATAGAAGTATTTACTCCTGTTTATTTCAAAAAAAATCCAACACCAGCCCTTTTTGAATCTTTACAAATTGTTAATGGTGTTCGTCCTCAACTAAATTGTAGTGTTTGCAATACTGGCGATGTACACATTAACGGAATGGAAGGTCCGTACACCATGGTAACCATTGATGGTATGCCAATTATTGGTGGATTAGCTTCAGTTTATGGACTCAATGGAATCCCAAACAGCATGATTGAGCAAATGGAAGTTGTAAAAGGACCAGCTTCTACCTTATATGGTTCGGAAGCTGTTGGAGGGTTAATAAATGTTATTACAAAAACTCCTGAAAAATCGCCCAACTTTTCGTTTGATGTTTTTACCACCAGTTGGTTAGAAGTAAATACTGATGTTTCTGCAAAAGTAGATTTGAAAAAATCGAGTACCGTTTTGGGTATTAACTATTTTAATTACTCTAACCCTATTGATAAAAATGGCGATAACTTTACCGATGTTACCCTTCAAGATAGAATATCCATCTTTAACAAATGGAGTTTTAAACGTAACGATTTTCGAGAAGCCTCTATAGGTATAAGATATATTTATGAAGACCGTTGGGGTGGTGAAATGCAATGGCAACCCAAATTTAGAGGAGGTGACAGTATTTATGGTGAATCCATTTATACCAGTAGGTATGAAGTTATTGGTAAATACCAACTTCCAGTAAAAGAAAAAATTTACTCTTCATTTTCATTGTCCGACCACAACCAAAATTCAGCTTATGGAAACATGCCTTACCAAGCAAAACAAAATATAGCATTTGCTCAATTTTATTGGGATAAACGAGTAAAAGATGTTCATTTATTCAAAATTGGAACAGCCTTTCGTTTTAATTATTACGACGACAATACTCTTGCTACACAAAAAGTAGAAACAACCAAAATTATTAATGCTCCCGAGAAAACCTTTTTACCCGGATTATTTGTACAAGACGACTACTCTATAAACGAAAAACATAAACTTCTACTTGGTGTAAGATTAGACAATGATACCAGACATGGTTTAATTACTACCCCAAGAGTAAGCTATAAATGGTCGCCAACAGAATTAAATCATTTTAGAGTAAGTTTTGGTACAGGTTACCGTGTGGTAAATTTATTTACTGAAGAACACGCAGCGTTTAGTGGAGCCCGAACTGTTGACATTAAAAATAAATTAAACCCCGAAACTAGTTATAACGGAAACCTTAATTATCAAAAATTTATAAATACCAATTTTGGGTTTGTGAATTTAGATGCAAGTGTTTTTTACACATACTTCTGCAACAAAATAACACCTGATTACCTCTCTGATGAAACTAAAATAATTTACGACAACCTCGATGGTTATGCTGTTTCGCAAGGTTTTAGTTTTAACACCACTCTCGATTTTAAAACTCCTATTAAGATAATTTTAGGAGCTACCTTTTTAGATGTTTACCAAATGAATAAAAATGAAGATGGACATCTCGAAAGAAATGTACAATTGCTTACCGAAAAAGTATCAGGAACTTATACCGTAAGCTACAAGTTTTACAAACCGAACATTAAAATTGATTATAGTGGTAATTTATACGGACCTATGAAGTTACCGTTGGTAGAAAACGATTATAGACCCGAATATTCAAGCTGGTATAGTATACAAAACATACAAATAACCAAAACCTTTGAAAAAGGATGGGAGATTTATGCCGGAGTTAAAAATTTACTAAACTTTACTCCTCCAAAATATTCTATTTTACGACCAAATGACCCTTTTGATAAAAATGTGAATTCTCCCGACAACCCAAATGGTTATACTTTCGACCCCACATATATGTACGCCCCAAATCAAGGAATAAGAGGTTTTATAGGTGTTCGTTATCAATTTTTCAAATAAGCTTTATCAGTTAAAATGATGTATTGATTATCATTACTTTTACAAAACCGAACAGAAAAATAATTATTTAAATAAAATATTTTTTTCTTCCCAAAAATGATTACATTTGCGACCGCTTTTGAAAGAACAGATTAAAATTAAAGAACGATGAAAAAAGGAATACACCCAGAAAATTACAGATTAGTTGTATTTAAAGATATGTCTAATGATTACTCTTTTATTTGCAAATCTACTGCAGAAACTAAAGAAACTATTACTTGGGAAGATGGTAACGAATACCCAGTTGTGAAGTTAGAGATTTCTCATACTTCTCACCCGTTTTACACTGGTAAAATGCAATTGGTTGATACTGCTGGTAGAATTGACAAATTCAAAAGCCGTTACGCAAAACACGCTAAATAGTTTTCAAACTCATTATAAGAAAAGTCCTGATAATATTTATCAGGACTTTTTTATTTTAGTAATTTTCGCAAACAAACTATTTTTATGAATATCATATTTTTTGAAGAAGATAGAGAGCAATTTTTACCTTTAACATTTACCCGAACTGTTGCCGATTTACGAATTGGCATTTTAACCATTCGTGAGAAATGGGAAAAACAGTTTGGAGTAAAAACCTCATCAAAAACAGTCGAGTACCTTTCAAAAAAATATCCACTTCGTTTTAAAGAAAATGTAACCAACATTTGGATTAACGCAAGTGTATTCCCCAACGAAAATTTAATTGCAGAAATAAAAAACCTAAAAGCAAACGAAATTTTGGTGTATTCAAATACCATTATTGCTGCCAATACAGGAAACAACACTGCTTTTGAAGTAGTAAATACGATGAACTTCTCTCCCAAACCAACCAACTCTACCATTACCAAAATTGATAAGATAACCGATATTTTCTCTAAAAACGAAACTGCAATTCAACAAGATTTTGACTTACTAACAAAAAACAGAACATCACAAAAACTGTCATCTACCAACACAATAATTGGCAATAACATTTTTGTTGAAGAAGGTGCAAAAGTAGAAGCAGCAATTTTAAATTCCACTACTGGTCCGATTTACATTGGTGCAGATGCCGAAATTATGGAAGGCAGCTTGGTTCGAGGTCCTTTAGCACTTTGCGAACATGCAACATTAAAATTAGGCACAAAAATTTATGGAGCAACCACCATAGGCCCTCACAGTAAAGTGGGTGGAGAAGTTACCAATAGTGTTGTTTTAGGCTATTCCAACAAAGGTCATGATGGGTTTCTTGGTAATTCAGTAATTGGCGAATGGTGTAATTTAGGTGCTGATACCAATAACTCTAACCTAAAAAACAATTATGCCGAGGTTAAACTTTGGAACTATAAAACTGAAAAACTAGAAAAAACAGGCTTACAGTTTTGTGGTTTAATTATGGGTGATCATTCAAAATGTAGCATCAACACCATGTTTAACACAGGTACTGTTGTTGGGGTTTTTGCAAATATTTTTGGAGGTAATTTCCCTCCAAACTTTATTCCTTCATTCAGTTGGGGTGGAGCTTCAGGATTTGAAACCTACCGAACCGATAAGGCATTCGAAGTAGCAGAGCAAGTTATGCATCGAAGAGGTATTGATTTAACCGCTACTGATAAAGATATACTCAGCAATATTTTTGAGCTTACCAAAAAATACAGGAACTAATACGAAATAACAGTTCCTTAAACCACAAAAATTGAAAAAATCTATTTTAATATTTTTCATCATTTCATTACTAACTGCGTGTTCTAGCATGGGTATTAGGAAATCTAAATTGAAATTTATAGATAGTACTTTTAAAGGATTCATTAGTAATAATCATCATAAAATAAAAGGTCGAAAATATGGATCTCCAGATTTATTAAACACCTTTGAAATCAGAAATGCTCAAAGTGATACTATTTGGATTGAATTCAGTAAATCTGAAAACTTAATTATTAAATATTACGAACATAATATTTTAAAAGAAGCCCAGTTTAATGGAAAATTCACAAAAAAAGGGTTCTATGATTTATATTTAAGAAATGAAAGGAAAGAATTCCCTCCTATTTTTCCAATTATTTATAGCAAAAAGAATATCCTTAATATTAGGATTGGCTTAACTAAAGAGAATGATTTGATCATAGATCATTTTTGGATAGAAGGTGGCAATATTTTTATTTTAGGCGCAGGTTCAAGTGGAAGACGACAAAGCTTTTATAATATATTTAACAATTGATTTTAATCATTAATAAAAAATCAATTTGTGAAATTCGTGTCAAAAAAAGCCAATATTTCCGTTTTCGAATTGTGGCACGAGTCTTGAAAAATACTTATACACTTATTATTTGCAGCATTTAATACGTTTAATGCTGCCATATTGACTTAACAAAATAGAACATGAACGATAATTTTGATTTTAAAAATTTAGCCATAAGCAACATGATTGACGATGAAGCAGAATTTATTCCTTTACTTTCTGCGGATGATGAGGAGCAAATGAATTCTGAAAGTATTCCTAAAGAACTGCCAATATTACCGTTAAGAAACACTGTTTTATTTCCTGGAGTGGTTATTCCAATTACAGTAGGTAGAGATAAATCTATCAAATTGATTAAAGATGCATATCAAGGAAATAAAACCCTAGGTGTTGTTGCTCAAAAAAATGATACTATTGAAGACCCTGAAGAGAAAGACTTAAACAAAATTGGTACAGTAGCATTAATCTTAAAAATGTTGCGCATGCCCGACGGAAACACTACCGTAATTATTCAGGGTAAAAAACGGTTTAAAATTAAAGAAGTAACTCAAACTGAGCCATACTTAAAAGCCAATATTGAACCTTTTAATCAACAAGAAAAGCCAAAGGGTAAAAACTTTAATGCATTGGTTAGCTCTATAAAAGACCTTGCATCACAAATTATTGAACAATCGCCCAATATACCTACCGAAGCTACTTTTGCCATTAAAAATATAGAAAGCCCTACATTTTTAATCAATTTTATTGCCTCGAACATGAAAGGTAGTGTTGCCGAAAAGCAGCAATTACTCGAAGTTCCTGAACTTACCGAAAGAGCCCATAAATTATTGAGTCATCTAACAAAAGAACTTCAGTTGTTGGAACTAAAAAACGATATTCAATCAAAAGTTCGACACGATTTAGACCGCCAACAACGTGAGTATTTTTTGAACCAACAAATAAAGCAAATTCAAGAAGAACTAGGTGGCGACCCTCAACAACAAGAAATTGAAGATTTAAAGAAAAAAGCGAGCAAGAAAAAATGGACAAAAGAAGTTCAAAAACGTTTTGACAAAGAAATTGAAAAATTAGCTCGATTAAATCCGCAAGCTGCTGAATATTCGGTGCAGTTAAACTATATTGAAACCTTGGTTGAATTACCTTGGCTATATTATACCAAAGACAACTTTGACCTTAAACGAGCACAAAAAATATTAGACCGCGACCATTTTGGTTTAGAAAAAGTAAAAGAACGTATTGTTGAACATTTAGCGGTTTTAAAACTAAAAGGCGACATGAAATCACCAATTCTTTGTTTATACGGCCCTCCGGGAGTTGGTAAAACTTCATTAGGAAAATCTGTTGCTGAAGCGCTAGGAAGAAAATACGTGAGAATGTCGTTAGGTGGTTTACGTGATGAAGCAGAGATAAGAGGTCACAGAAAAACTTACATTGGTGCAATGCCCGGTAGAGTTATCCAAAACATTAAAAAAGTAGATTCTTCTAACCCTGTTTTTGTTTTAGACGAAATCGACAAATTAGGAAATAGCCATCAAGGTGATCCTTCTTCGGCTTTATTGGAAGTATTAGACCCAGAACAAAACAATGCGTTTTACGATAATTTTTTAGAACTGGATTACGATTTATCAAAAGTCTTGTTTATTGCTACTGCCAACTCATTATCATCTATCCAACCTGCTTTACGCGACCGTATGGAGATTATTGAAATGACAGGATACACAGTAGAAGAAAAAATTGAAATTGCAAAAAAACACTTGATTCCTAAACTGCTAAAAAACCATGGCTTATCTAAAAAAGATTTGCAACTTTCAAGTGCGGTAATAGAAAAAATTATTACCGAATACACGCGTGAATCAGGTGTTCGTTCATTAGAAAAAACGTTAGCAAAAGTGGTGAGAAATACCGCCAAACAGATTGCTATGGAAGACGAAACAATTACTAAAACAACTGTTGATATGCTCCATGCTATTTTAGGACCTGGACATTCAAGAGATAAATACCAAGGCAATGATGTTGCTGGAGTGGTTACTGGTTTAGCGTGGACTTCGGTAGGTGGTGATATTTTATTTATCGAAACCAGTTTGAGCAAAGGAAAAGGCAAACTAACCCTTACCGGAAATTTAGGTGATGTAATGAAAGAATCTGCTGTAATTGCATTAGCTTATTTAAAAGCTCATTCCGATTTAATTGGGTTAGATTCTTCTGCATTTGAAAAATGGGATATTCATATCCATGTGCCAGAAGGAGCAACTCCAAAAGATGGTCCTTCGGCAGGAATTACCATGTTAACTGCTTTAGCATCGGCATTTACTCAACGTAAAGTAAAAAATAAATTAGCCATGACTGGCGAAATTACTTTAAGAGGAAGAGTGTTACCAGTAGGTGGAATTAAAGAAAAAATATTGGCTGCAAAACGTGCTGATATTAAAGAAATTATTTTATCGGAAGACAACAAAAAAGACATTTTAGAAATCAATCAAAAATACCTAGAAGGTCTAACTTTTCATTATGTTAAGAATATGATTGAAGTAGTAAACCTAGCACTACTGAAACAAAAGGTTAAAGATGCTGTTTTGATAGCAAACTAACCTTAATTTTCCAATTCAAAAAGTGTTAATAATTATTGAAAAGTTTAAAATATCTCGCTCAATAATTACACTATTTTTGTTAACCTTAACCGTATTAAGAAATAAATAATATCGCATGAAATTTATAGTATCTAGTTCAGTTTTATTAAAGCAAATACAAGGCATAAGCGGCGTTTTAAACTCTAGCAACACTTTGCCTATTTTAGATAATTTTCTTTTCGAAATTAAAAAAGGAAAACTAAGCATAACAGCTTCCGATTTGGAAACAACGATGCTGGCTAAATTAGATGTTGAAGCAAAAGAAGATGGTTTAATTGCTATACCTGCTAAATTGTTGTTAGATACATTAAAAACGTTCCCTGAACAACCTTTAACTTTTACTATTGACAGTAAAAGTTTTGGTATTGAAATTTCTTCAGATTACGGTAAATATAAATTAACTGGTCAAAACGGAGCAGAATTTCCTAAAACTCCAAAGTTAGATGCTTCATCTAAATTAAACATTGAAGCTTCTATCCTTTCAAATGCCATAAACAAAACTTTATTTGCAAGTGGTAACGACGAGTTACGCCCGGTAATGTCTGGAGTATTTTTTGAGTTGAACGAAGATAATTTAACCTTTGTTGCAACAGATGCTCACAAATTAGTACGTTACAAAAGAAACGATTTGAAAGCTGATAAAGGCTCTTCATTTATTCTTCCAAAAAAACCGCTTACTTTATTAAAAAATATTTTAGGCTCAGTATCGGATGAAATAACCATCAGCTACAACGAAACCAATGCAATGTTTGTGTTTGGAAATACTACTTTAATTTGTAGATTAATTGATGGTAAATACCCCAACTACAATGCGGTAATACCAACTGAAAATCCAAACAAATTAACCATTAGTCGAACTGCTTTTTTAAGTTCAATAAAAAGGGTTTCTATTTTCTCGAACAAAACCACTCACCAAGTACGATTAAGAATTACTGGTAGCGAATTAAACGTTTCTGCTGAGGATTTAGATTTTGCAAATGAAGCAACAGAACGCTTAACTTGTCAGTACGAAGGTGAAGACATGGAAATAGGATTCAACTCTCGTTTCTTAATTGAGATGTTAACCAATTTAGATTCGGAAGAAATAAACATTGCTATGTCGGCACCAAACAGAGCTGGTATTTTAACTCCTTCTGAAAAATCTGAAGATGGCGAAGAAATTTTAATGTTGGTGATGCCGGTAATGTTAAACAATTAATAGCCCACCCCAACCCTCCCAAAGGGAGGGAGAAAAACCCTAATAGTAGCACATTTTTGAAGGCAAAGTGTGTTGGATTTCCCCCTTCGGGGGACAAAGGGGGCTTTTATTAAATACATAATTATGAAACTTTTACAGCAACTTTGCGAAATACAAGCTCCTTCTGGTAGTGAATATACCATGACTGATTTTTTGTTAAAGTACATCAAAAAAGAAAAGAAAAACTGGAAAGTTCAACCCGAAATTCTTTATGGCGAAGATTTTCAAGACTGTATAATTTTGGTTTTTGGAAAACCTCGAACTGCCATTTTTGCTCACATGGATTCGGTTGGATATACTGTAGGTTACGAAAATAATTTAATAAAAATTGGAGGCCCTTCAGCAAAAAAAGGTGCCAAACTAATTGGTTCAGATAGTAAAGGAAAAATTGAGTGTACACTAAAAGTTGAAGCTGACGACCACGATTTTTTAACCTACTCTGCTGATTTTAAGCGCGAAATTGACCGTGCCACTTCCCTAACTTATAAACCTGATTTTAGAGAAGATAAAAACTACATTCAATGTTGTTACATGGATAACCGATTAGGGATGTGGAACGCCTTACAAGTTGCTAAAACATTAGAAAACGGATCAATTGTTTTCTCAGCTTGGGAAGAACATGGAGGAGGAAGTGTTGGTTACTTGGGTAAATTCTTGTACGAAGGATATGGCGTGAAACAAGCCTTAATTTCTGATATTACCTGGATTACAAAAGGTGTGCAACATGGTAAAGGTGTTGCTATTTCTATGAGAGACTCTGGAATACCGAGAAGGACTTACTTAAACAGAATTCTTGAATTAGCTAATAAAAGCAAAATACCATACCAAATTGAGGTAGAAAGTGCTGGTGGCAGCGATGGCAATGCATTACAACGTAGCTCCTACCCTTTTGATTGGTGTTTTATTGGTGCTGGAGAAGATAATGTACATACCCCTGATGAAAAGGTTCATAAAAAGGACATTAAAGCTATGGTGGATATGTATATGTACTTAATGAAAAACTTATAACACCTTTCTCAACACCTCAACAATTCGTTTAGTTGCTTTTCCATCCCAAAATGGAGGTATTTGACCTTTTTTAAAAGTTCCGTTTTCAATTTGATTGATTTTTTCAGCAACAGCAGAGAAATTGTATTCTACCAATTCATTACTACCTATTGTTATGGTTGAAGGTCGCTCGGTATTTTCACGCAATGTTAAACATGGAATTTGTCTAAAAGTAGTTTCTTCTTGTATTCCTCCACTATCAGTTAACACATACTTACAGTTGCTAATTAATTTTTGAAATGATAAATAATTCAATGCTTCAGTAATAATTACTTTTTTATTGTTGGTTAACAAATCCATTAACCCGTGTTTAATTAAACTATTTTTTGTTCTATGGTGTATGGGCAAAACCAAATAACTTTTTTCGGAAACTTTATTAATAATATCAATCAATATTTGAAGTCGGTCTTTAGTATCTACATTACTTGGGCGATGCATGGTCATTAAAACAAAACTTTTTTCTTCCAACCCAAGTTTTTCCAATATGGTATCTTGCTGTATCATTTCATCGAAAGCCACAAGAGTGTCAATCATGGTATTTCCAACAAAATGAATTTGATTTTCAGTTTTACCTGCTTTTATCAAATTATCGTAACCACTTTGTTCAGTAACAAAAAAGTCGTCGGCAATTAAATCAGTAATTAATCGGTTAATTTCCTCAGGCATTTCATTATCATAACTTCTCAACCCACTCTCCAAATGAAATAATCTTGTTCCTGTTTTATTTCCAGCAATAGCTCCAGCTAAAGTGGAATTAACATCTCCTACAACAACCAAAGCATTTGGTTTGTGTTCGTTAAGCGTTTTTTCTAACTCAATAATAATTTGACCGATTTGAGCTGCTGGAGTAGTATTGGTGATTTTTAAAAAAATAGGGTTTTTAATTTTAAGTTGAGAAAAAAATATGTCTGACATATTTTCATCGTAATGTTGATTGGTATGTACCAAAATAAACTCAAACTCATTACCAAAAGCTGCCAACTCTTTTTCAAATTGAGTTACTTTAATAAAATTGGGTCTTGTACCCACCACAACCATTACTTTTTTTGACATGCCATAAAATTTTGTGGCTAAGTTACAAAGAACCTTTAAAATCTACATGAAAAATAATAATTAATGATATGTTTTCATTTTGTTTAATTTAGCGAAAACATTAAAAAATTTATGGATTTAAAAGGTTCTTTTAAACGTTGGAAAAACATCATCCTTCAACTAAAACAAATGGATACCCGATTAAGGTTCATTGAGATAAACCTAGAAAATCTATTTCAAGAAAAATACCTAGCTGTATCAGACCCAAAACTAACTTATAAAAACGAATTAAGATCAAAAGAATATCGCGTACACTCTCAAAATGGTGAAGATGGTTTAATGCTTTATGTTTTTTCTCAAATAGGTGTTACCAACAGAAAATTTATTGAATTTGGAATTGGTGATGGAACAGAATGTATTGCCGCTAATTTATTATTAAATTTTGGCTGGTCAGGCTTAATGATTGAAGGGTCAAGTTCTTACGCTAATCATGCAACAAATTACTATAATACTCATCCCAAAATGCAAGGAGAAGTAAAAATCCTTAATAAATTTATCACCAAAGATAATATCAACTCATTGTTTAAAGAAGGTGGAATTGAAGGTGAGATTGATTTACTTTCCATCGATATTGACGGAAACGATTATTGGGTATGGAAGGCTATAGAAGCTGTATCTCCAAGAGTTATTATTGTTGAATACAATGCAACTTTTGGAAAAGAGAAAGCGATTACTGTAGAATACGACCCTAGTTTTATGAGGCTAGACAAGCATTCTAGTGGTTATTACTATGGATTATCATTAAAAGCAGCTGAAAACCTTGGAAAAGAAAAAGGTTATGTTTTAGTAGGGTGTGATTCGGAAGGCGTAAACGCAGTTTTTGTTAGAAACGACATTAATCTAGGAAAATTACAAGCTATTACTGCCGAAGAAGCATACTACGAGATGAAAGTGAGATCGGATGTTTGTACACTTACTGAACAATATAACACCATAAAACATTTGCCAATTGTAGAAGTCTAAATTATTCAATATTGGTAATACAAATTGTTATCTTTGATTTAATAAATACCTTTACAACCCAATTATCACTTATTCATGAAACAAGGCATTGTAAAAAAAGGAAAAGTATTAGCTGAAAACATTCCAACTCCTGTTGTTAGTGATGGTAGTGTTTTAATAAAAGTGGCGTACAGTTGTATTTCTGCTGGAACAGAAATGACAAGTGTTAACACCTCAAAACAATCTATTGTTCAGCGTGCTTTAAACTCCCCCGAAGAAGTAAAAACTGCCATTGAATTTGCAAAAACTAACGGTATTACTAAAACCATACAGCGCGTTAAAGGTGTTTTAGATGGGGGCAAACAAACTGGTTATTCTGCATCAGGTGAAATAGTTGCTATTGGTAAAGGAGTAACTAATTTTCAAGTTGGTGATAAAGTTGCTGCTGCAGGTGCAGGAATTGCCAATCATGCCGAATTTATTGATGTTCCTATAAATTTAGTGATGCCCGTTCCAAAAGGAATGGATTTAAAATATGCTTCAACTGTTACTCTAGGTGGTATTGCCTTACAAGGAGTTCGACGAATAGATTTAAGATTAGGTGAAACCTGCGTTGTTGTTGGTGCTGGAATACTTGGGTTACTTGGCTTACAAATGTTAAAGAAAAGTGGTGTACAAGTTATAGTAAGTGATTTCGACCAAAAACGTTTAGACCTTGCCAAAGAACTTGGAGCTGATTTAGTTATTAATCCGTCTCAAGAAGATTTATTAAAAACGGTAAGCTCTTTTACAGGTGGTTACGGTACTGATGGCGTATTGTTTACTGCGGCAACTTCTAGTAGTAAACCTTTATCGGAATCATTTAAAATGTGTCGTAAAAAAGGAAAAGTAGTACTTGTAGGTGTTGTTGGAATGGAAATAGAACGTGGTGATATTTATGCTAAAGAATTGGATTTCCTAATCTCTACCTCATACGGGCCAGGTAGATACGATAGCAATTACGAAGAAAAAGGCTTGGATTATCCTTATGCCTATGTTCGATGGACCGAGAACCGAAACATGACCGAATACTTGAGGTTGGTTCATCAAAACTATATAAATGTTGGAGGTTTAATTGATTCTATTTACCCCATCGAACAAATTACCGATGCTTTCAATTCTTTACAAAAAGAAGGAGAAAAACCAATTATTGTTTTGCTAGATTATACGCAATCTAGCAACAAAGAATTAACTTCAAAAGTTATTATCTCAAACAAAACTATTTCTAAAGAAACCATTAATGTTGGATTAATTGGAGCTGGTTCTTTTGCAACAGGTATGCATTTGCCAAACATGAAAAAACTAAAAGGTAAATACAACCTAAAAGGAGTAATGAGTAGGACTGGATTTAAAGCTAAAACCGTTGCAGATCAATTTGAAGCCGAATATGCTACAGCAAACTTTGACGACATAATAAACGACTCTAATATTGATTTGGTATTGATTGCTACTCGACACGATAGTCATGCAGAATTGGTATTGAAATCGTTAAAAGCAGGCAAGCATACTTTTGTAGAAAAACCACTTGCAGTTAATCAAAATGAGTTAGACTTAATAAAAGAGTTTTACAATACACCTGGAGAAAAACCAGTTTTAATGACGGGCTTTAACCGTCGTTTTAGTCAATTTGCTACCGAAATAAAAAAACATACTGATAAACGAATCAATCCTTTGTTTATACAATATAGAATGAATGCTGGATATATTCCACTTGACCAATGGGTACATGAACATGGCGGAAGAATTGTTGGAGAAGCATGTCATCTAATTGACTTGATGACCTATTTTACTGGGTCTAAAATGACTTCCATTAGTGTAGAAAAAATATCTCCAAACAATGATAAAATAAGTGCCTCTGACAATGTTTCCATTGTATTAAAGTACGAAGATGGTTCTGTGTGTAATATCCAATATTTTGCCGTTGGTAGTAAACAAGTCTCTAAAGAATACATGGAAGTTCATTTTGATGGCAACACCATTGTTATGGACGATTATAAAACTTTAAAAGGTTATGGTGTAAAAGTGAAAGAAATATCAATTGGCAGAAGCGACAAAGGTCAAAAAGAAGAGCTTGAAGCACTTTATGAAACCTTAAAAGGAACTAAAAAAGACTGGCCAATTTCATTATGGGACATGACACAAACAACAGAAGCTACTTTTTTGATTAATGCATAATAATGAATAGATTAAGAAGAATACTGAATAAGCTCAAAAAAAATCAAGATGTTGCAACAACATTTAAAAACATTTATTTAGATAAACGTTGGGGTGGTTCTGACCAAGAAAAATTTAATTCAGGAGCAGGATCAGAAGATGCTATCTCGATTAGGTTTATTGAATTTGCAATCAAATACATCAAAGAAAACAATATAAAATCAATTGTTGATTTAGGTTGTGGCGATTTTAGAGTAGGTAGAAAAATTATTTCTCCAGAAATAGAAAAATACACTGGAATTGATGTCGTTGATGAGTTAATTTCACATCATCAACAAACTTTTGGAACCGATGTTATTACGTTTAAATCTTTAAACATAATAAACGATGAATTGCCTGATGCTGAATTGTGTATTATTAGACAAGTATTACAACATTTATCGAACCAGCAAGTTGCAGAAATATTGGTAAAAGTTAGAAAATACAAATACTTAATAATTTGCGACCATATTCCTGGCGGAAATTTTACTCCAAATAAAGATAAAAAACATGGGGCTGATATTCGTTTAAAATATAATTCAGGGCTTGTTTTTAATGAAGCTCCTTTTAATGAGAATCTAAAAATAGTTGATACTTTTACCCTAGAGACTTTTGGTGATGGAACATCAAAATTATTAACTTGGATTAAAAATGACTAAAAAAAAGCTAAACTTAGGTTGTGGAACCGACATTAGAGAAGGTTGGATTAACCTTGATAATTTCGATGATAAGCGTATTGATGTAAAGCACGATTTAGAAACCTTTCCATATCCATTTGAAGATAATTATTTTGATGAAATTATTGCTGTGAATGTTTTAGAACACATTGAAAATCCAGTTCGAGTAATTGAAGAATTGCACAGAATTACAGCAAAAAATGGAAAAGTTACCATAAGAGTACCATACTACAATTCTAAAGATATGGGGACTGACCCTACCCACAAAAATTTCTTTTCGGAGCATAGTTTGGATTATTTCGACCCATCAAAAAAACATTGTCAGGAACGACCATATTATTCCACGGCTAGATTTAGTATTAACAAAACATCTGCTTTTACTAATATTTTATCATTAAAATATGTTCAGATATCAAGCAACGTTTTAAAAGCTCCATTATTTTATATTGCAGGTTTAATTGGCAATGTTGTTAGTGTTATTGAATTCGAATTAATATGCCAGAAATAAAAAAAGGTATTTTTATTATTAGCTGCTTACTTGAACCTCCTTTTGGAGGTATTTCAAAATACTTATCGTTTAGTTTACCTAAAATTGCCAATGAAACTCCTATATATGGAATAACTCAACGTGGGTATGAAAACTTTGGTAACAAAGAAGTTGACCTACCCCATTTTAAAACCAAACTTATTAAAAGCAACTTGCTTGCTGTTGTATTATTTCCATTCATGGTTATAAAACATTTAGGATTTGTTAATCAACTCCTTTTTAAATACAATTTACCATTTTTAGAAGTAATGAAGCTCATCTACTTCTGGTTTCCTGAGGTGGACAACTACTTAAAAAAGGTAAAAGACACCATAAAATATATACATGTTTATAATAGACCTTATGACCACGGAGCAATTGGAATGTATCTTTCTAAAAGATACAACATACCTTTACTGCTTACCACTTTTGGAGAATTAGTTCCACATAAAGATGAGATTGAACGTATAGATGATTACTCAACACGTTTTAACAAAATTACAGCCGATGTTTTAACTCATGCTACCAAGATTTCTAGCCCTACAAAATATTGCCAATCCATTATTGATGAGTTTAAAATTGATACCGCTAAAATACACTTAACTTACCACGTTTGCGATATTGATAAGTTTAATAAAAACGAAAATAATTTTCAAACCATTTTAGAAAAACATCCACAACTAAAAGGTAAACGATGTGTTCTTTTTGTTGGTCAAATGTTAAGAAGAAAAGCTCCCGATTTAATAATAAAAGCCGCACAAAACATTAAAAATTTAGATAAAAACATCATGTTTATTTTTGTAGGACCTGATTTTGGGTTCTATAACGAATTGAAAACTATTGCAAAAGACGCCAATCTTGAAAATCAATGTCTTTTTCCTGGTGCAGTTTCCGAGTCTGATTTATTCGAATTTTACTCTTTAGCTGATATTTTCATTTTCACTACCATATCTAAAATTGAATGTCTAGGGTTGGTATTTGTACAGGCTATGCTTTCAAACTGTGCAGTAATTGCTTCAAACATTTCTGGCGTACCAGAAGTAATAACGAATGGTGAAAATGGGCTGCTTTTCGAACCAGGAAACATTAAAGAACTACAAAATCATCTCGAAAATTTATTACATGATGACGATTTAAAGGACAAATTAAAAAAATCTGGTAAAGAAACTGTAATGCAACAATTTGATGAGCAAATTGTTTTACAACAGATTAAAGATTTTTATAAATAATTTATTAATCTAGTATCCATATAATCCATAAATTCTTTCTTTCTTCTTCTAGTTAATTCAATTTCCACATTGTTCGACATCTTTAGAATTGATGTGTCTTTTTTGTATGAAACTACAAAATTTGAATTAACAATGTATGATCTACTAACTCTAAAAAAAACATCTTCATCCAGTAAGTCTTCGTATTCCTTTAAGGGTTTAACCGATGAAATCTTATTGCCATTTGCAAGAAAAAACTCTGTCAAATACAAATCGGAAGTACAATACATGATTTCGTTTATATTTAAGTAATCAATTGTTGTTGCTCCTTTTATAGCTATACGTTTTGGCTTAGAAAGCATTGTTACATTTTGCAATAAATTTTCGATTAAAGCAAACTTATCATTTTCACTGGTTTCATTTTTTTTAACTCTAGATAAAGCACTCTCTAAATCATCAACATTAATTGGTTTAAGCAAGTAATCTAAAGCACTAAACTTAAAAGCTCTTATGGCATATTGATCGTATGCAGTTGTAAAAATAACATCGAACGAAATTTTATTAAATTTTTCAAGCAGTTTAAAACCCGTTCCATCAAGCATTTCAATATCTAAAAAAACTAAATCTGGTTTTAATTTATTAATCACTTCAAAACCTTCTTTAACCGAACCTGCCTCACCAATTACATTTATATCTTCAGACACCTCCTCTATTAATCTTATCAAAACTTTCCTAGATTTTTCTTCATCATCAATTACAATAGCTTTTATCATATCTTGTCGTTTTAATTTAATTTTATTTTTATAATCACTTTTGTTCCTGACGCTTGTTTTTTATCATCAAACAAATCAATCATTTCTACATTCATGTTTTCGTAAACCTCATTATTTATAATATTTAACCGTTCTTTTGTAATGGTCATCCCAACCGATTTGTTTTGGATACCACGAGCAGATTTAATTTTTTCTGCAGCATCTCTTCCAATACCATTATCAGAAATTGTACATATTAAAAAATCATTATCTAAAGAAAATGAAACTTCAACAAATCCTTTCTCTTTTTTATTCATTAACCCATGCCATATCGCATTTTCAATAAATGGTTGTAGTAGCATTGGTGCAATTTTATCGTAATCCAAGTCTATATTATCATTTACCTTTAATACATAATCAAAACCTTCACTAAATCTTACTTGTTCTAATGATAAATATAAATTAAGCATCTCAGTTTCATCTCTTAAAGTAATATAACTTTTATCTGAATGGTTTAAAACCATTCGAATTAGTTTCGAAAAGTTAGTAATGTACCTATTCGAATCTTTAAAATTATTACTTGATATAAAATGCTGAATAGAGTTTAAGGTGTTAAAAATAAAATGGGGATTTATTTGTGATTTAAGTGCCTTTAATTCGAGTTCAATTATCTTTTTTTCGTTTTCTGCTAATCTTTGTGCGTTTTTACTTTTTATGCGTATTTGGGTTTCTCTAAATTTGAAAACACCAATTATAACTAACAGCAACATCAAAATTTCGACACTTATAAACCACCATGTAAGCCAAAAAGGAGGATTGATTTTAAACCTAATCTTAACCGGATGACTCCAAAAACCATCTTCATTTTTTGCCTTTACTTCAAAGGTGTAATTACCCGAAGATAACCCATAAAAATTGACAGTATTTTGAGTGGTATTGTACCACATCGTATCAATGTCTGACAACTTATATTTATATTCTATATTACCTAAACTTTTATAGTTTAAACTTTCAAAATTTATGTCGATTCTATTCTCATTGTAACTGAGTTCAATAATAGTATCTACTGTAAATTTCAATTCTTTATCATTCACTTTAAACCCCGTTATGTGTATAGGTAATCTCGTTTTATTGATGAGTACTTTTGTTTTATCAAATTCAATAAGGTTTTTTGGCGTAACTAAAAAAATGGTATTATCACACGACTTAATGTGAGCGATTTCATTTGAAATCAACCCATGCTTGGTGGTAATGTTTTGAATATGGTAATTTTTTGAAGAATGATAATTAAGTCGAGATAATCCATTATTGGTACCTACCCAAATTTCATCCTGATAATCAACATGAACACTTTTGACTAAATCACCTACAAGTCCTTTTTGTTCATCAATAATATCAATAATTTTTCCATTTTTCATTAACACCAATCCAAAACTTTTTGTGCCAATTAAAACTATTTCATTATTAAATTTTTCCAAACAAGTTACTCCAGTACTTAATATGTCATTATTTTTAAATGGCTCCAACATCAAATGCTTTACATTATTAAAACATATCAACCCTTGATTAGTACCTATCCAAATGTTTTCATTTTCTTTTATTAAACTCGTACACCAATATTTCTTTTGCCCATCTCTCAATGAATAATAAACTTCAACATCATCAACAATCTTAGAAAACCCATTACTATTTACCCTATATATTTTATTTCCTTCAATAATGGCGGCTTTGGTTGATGGATGTATAACTTTAATTTTTTTATTAAGTCCAGTACTATAAATCTTTCTTAATGTTTCAAAGTATCCATCAGCTAATATACTGTTGGTACTTTTATCAAAAACAATATTTTGAGGAATATCATCCGATTCGGTTATTTTAGTGTAAGTTAATGGTGTTTCATTAATTTTTCTTTTTAGTATTTTCTTATCTTTAAGACCTAGGTAAACAACTTTATTTTGTGTGTCAACATCTATAGATGAAACAACAATATCATCACTTTTGAAGTTATTATTTTTCAAATAATACACTCCTTCTTTTAATGTTGTTATCCAATAGCCTCCTTCGTTATCTTTAAATATTCTTGACACTAATTTCGATACCAAGATATTTTCTTCAAACATCAAGTTTTGGTTCTTTATTTTATATTTATAAATTCCTTCATTTTGAACACAAATCCATAAATAACCATCAAATGTATTTGTTGAAAGAATCCTATTATGAAACCTATTTTTTAAACTAGTTGTTTTAAAAGAAATCTGTCCTTTTTTAAAATCAAGAAATCCTAAACTGTCTTCAAAAAAAAGTAGTTTATTTTCGATTGTTTTTTCAATTGCAACATTATACAACCCTTCAGACTCACGAGAATTAAATGTTATATTAAATACTCCATAATTTGAGCTTTTATTTTGCTCATGATATTCAAGTTTTACTTGTTGT
Source organism: Flavobacteriales bacterium (assembly GCA_020635795.1). Classification (NCBI taxonomy): domain Bacteria; kingdom Pseudomonadati; phylum Bacteroidota; class Flavobacteriia; order Flavobacteriales; species Flavobacteriales bacterium. The sequence goes on along the minus strand of JACJZD010000001.1, from coordinate 476,743 downwards.
AAAACAGAAACATCTGTATCAAGAACATCAAATAACACATCCTCATTTCTCGAAAATGTCCAAACCTGATAACCATTTATCTCGTATACAATAAATTTATTTTCTTTCTTACTTGACAACAACTTAATGTTACCTTCTTGAGTACAATTAAGCATTCCATACAGTGCGAAACCCATCCAAACAGTACCATCTTTATCAATAGCAAATGAATGTAGTATTGCATTTCCATCGATAGTTTTTAAAATTTTATCGTTATGTTCGAATGGATAAATACTATCGTTATAGAAATAGCATATTTTTTTGTTAAAAGTTCCAAACCATATTCTTCCTTCTGAATCTTCTCTGATTAAAAAAACAGTATTATCGGTTAATCCATCCTTAACATCAAAATTTTTAAACTCATAACCATTAAACCTGCTAACTCCTGCATCAGTTGCAAACCAAATATAACCTCTAGAATCTTGAAATGTAGAATATACCTCAGAGCTAGGCAATCCATCCTCAACTGTAAAATGCTTGTAATTATAATTTTGAGCTATTATATGGTTACACAGACAGAAAGAGATTGTAAAAATGTATAATAACCTAAAAACTTGCATTGATTTTTTTTACGTTTCTTTTTCAAAAGTATAAAAACAAATAGCTTAACACCAACATAAGCTACTCAAACTAAAATTATTTAGTTACAATAAATTTTCCTTTTTTTATCACACCTTCTGTTCGTTCAATGAAAACGACATAATATACTCCTTTAGATAAATTGTTAACATCGATAACTAATTTGTCTGTTTCATTACTAATTGTTACATTTTCAACTTTACAACCTGTATAATTAAAAATACTTACATCTTCTGCTCTCATGTTACCAACAACATCTATATAAAAAAATTGAGATGGTGTTTCAGCATATACCTCGATTTGTTCCATTTTGGAAGGTTATTGATTCTTACTTAATTCGCAAAGGAAGCTTGAAATATATAGAACTCATAGAAATGTTCAATATTTCCTATGAACGGTATAAAAAAGGCAGTTTTTGTACATTTTCGATTTCAAAAAATCAAAAAAATGGCTTTAGTTTCATTTTTTACAATAATAAATCTATAGAAGGATTATCTTCGTAAAAAAAAATAACCTGAAAAAAATAACCAACATACTTACCGATATTAGCAGCAAAGGTTTCTTCCATTTGTTTTCTGCTAATTCACTCATCCACCTTATTGAATTTGGTTCTCAATTATTTGTTGCTTGGATATTGTTGGCTGATGATATTGGTCGTATTAAATCCCTTCAAACTTTCGCTTCTGTTGGTGTAATTATTGCTGGATTAGGCTTTAACACCTCTATACTTAAATTATGTTCTGAAAAAGATGTAACCGATGAAGAAAAACAAACACTTTTTGCATCTGCTATAAAAACAACTTTACTTTTTAGTTTTTTAACTATTCTGTTAGCGATTGTTTTATCTTTTTTTAATTTAATATCAAAAGATACTTTAACCAACAACCTTTTTCTATACTACAGTTTATCTATTCCACTTCTTGCTTTAAACAACCTTTTGGTAGCTTACTACCAAGCGTTAAAAGCATTTAAAAAAGTATCCGTATTATTGGTAATTGCCCGAATAATTCATGTTGCTATAATTATAAGTTTAACATACCTATTCGGATTAAATGGATTTATTATAGGCGTAATTATTGGTTTTTTAATTAGTACGCTATTATTATTATCTAAAACCGAGTTTTTGAAAACTTGGAAAAAAACTACTTCGATTCATTTTAAAAAAAATTGGGATTTAGCTAAATATGCCTTTTTAGGTAACACCATAAACATGTTGTCTCTGTATTTAGATATCTTTTTTCTGAATCATTTGGTAAATAACCCTGAAGAAATTGGTTTTTATGGTTTTGCACTCACACTTATTGCTGGATTAAGAATTGTAACTTCTACCGCCCAACAGTTTGTTACTCCTTATTATTCCGAATTCTCTAGCAACGTGCCACAAATACTAAAAGCATTTAAAAAATCGAATCAAATTTTTGGAGCAACCATACTTGTAGTTGGTGTATTAGCCATATTAATTGTTCCATTGGTTATTCATTTCGTATTTTCTGGGAAATATGATGCATCTATGTTCTATTTCCAAATTTTAACGTTAAGTTGGATAATAAGAAGTTGGGTTTCGCTTAAAGGACCTTTCTTGTTAGCAATTGGTTATGTGCATGTCGCTTTTAAAGTATCTTTATGGGTATTTTTAATTACTATTTTACCTTATTGGTATGCTGTTAAAGTTTATCAAATTCAGGGGGCTTTATATGGTCAGGTTTTCGTTTCAATCGTATTTTTTATTGTGGTAAACATCAGTTTTAAACAGGTACTAAAAAAATTATATCATTAGTGTATTAGAAAACATACAATTAGCAAAACACCTTCCTTTAACCGTTTTATTTAAAAGAGGGTTAAAAAAAATTCTGCCTAATAAAGAATTTAATTATCATATATCAGATAAAAGGCTCTTAACTAATGGTTTATCAATAAACAACATCATTAACCCATCGGATTTACCGAAGTTGAATATAAATGATATAATTGTTGAACAATATCTAAATCACACTTTTAATTATTTAGGAAGTGGTTGGATAAATAGAAATATAAAAAATAATGCGAAAGTTTTAACCATTCATAACACTATTACAACACAGATTTTAGGTTTAATTGATAGCAACTACTCATCTATAGACTGGCAAAAAGAACCTATTGCAAATCACAGTTTCGATATTCAACTTCCTTATAATAAACAAAAATCGAGAAATGGAGTTGATATTAAGCACACGTGGGAGTTGGGTCGGTTACAACATTTGCCACGTTTGGCTCTCTATGCTGTATACGCTCAAAATAAAGAACGCTACATCACAGAGTTTAAAAATGTAACGCTTGATTTTATTGCCAACAACCCAATAGGAATGGGCGTTCAGTGGTCTTGCACGATGGACGTTGGTATTAGAGTTTCTAATCTTTTATTGGCTTATGATATTTTTAGTCAGCTTGACGAAAAATCCATTTTAAATGATGAATTCAAAAAAATATTTACAGATTCCATTTTCTTGCACGGACAATTTATTTTTAATCATTTAGAATACAAAGAAGGTTTAACTGGTAATCATTACTTGTTTAATCTAGCTGGACTATTATTTGTTGGTAATTATTTAACTGGAAATACAGAGATACAACAATGGCTTACTTTCTCTACCAAAGAAATTGAAAACGAATATTTTAAGCAATTTTTTACTGATGGTGGAAATTTTGAAGGCTCAACAACCTATCATTGTTTGAGTGCCGAAATGATGGCGTATTCAACAGCTTTGTTGATGAGAAATAATCACCATTTTAGTACTGAATTTAAATCACGAATAAATAAAACTGCTACATTTATTTCATCTATTTTAAAGCCAAATGGCGAAGTACCTCAATTTGGAGATAACGATAGTGGTCGGTTTTTTAAATTATCGTACACCGATTTAGATGATGATGAGAATCTCTTAAATTATGAAGGTTTAATATCAGCTTTTGGAGCAATAATTAATAACCCGTTGTTTTCAACTTTTATAAATAAATTTCCACTTGAACACCATATACTCGCTCAGTTAGCAGATGGAAAAACTATCGAATCGACAACTAACAAAACTTCATACAATTATCAATCATCAGAAAAAGATTTGACCCACACCAAAACACATGAAATAGTGTTTGATAAAATTGAAAACTTATTAGCTAACCTAAGTTTTATCCATTATCCAGATTTTGGTATTTCTATTTTTAAATCGACCAATTTTTATTTAGCCATAAGTACTATTTCAAACAAAAAAATGCACCACAGTTGGGGGCATGTTCACAACGATAAACTTTCGTTTGAATTATATGTAAATGGAAAAGATTTAGTAAAAGATGCAGGAAGCTATTGCTATACTTCTAACATTAAAACGAGAAATATATTTAGGGCGACAAAAGCTCACCATACTGCAATTGTTGATGGTATTGAACAAAATAAATTTATCACTTCAAAAAACGGCTTGTTTTATTTAGATAGAGAAACCAAATGTAGCTTATTAGAATATTCTCAAAACTCGCTAAAACTAATGGTAGAATATTATGGAATAACTCACATTAGAAACTTTGAAATTTTAAATGACCGATTAGTTATTACAGATTATTGTAATAAACCCTTTGAACAACATTTTAACACTACTCTATTTTCTAATGGTTATGGAAAAAAACTGTTTTAATTTTATCAAAACCCTTAATATTGCTCTGTAATTTTTAAACTCATGTGTGGATTTGTAGGATATGTAGGATTAACAAACGCTGAACCAATAAATATTGATGTTTTTGCTAGCATGAACGATGCTATCAGCCACAGAGGTCCTGATGGTGAAGGCTTTGCTTTTTTTGGAAATTATTCTGCTCAAGATATTACAGATTTTAAAGCCAAAAGACCTGATGCCCTAATTTTTCGAGAAGCTTCCAAAAGAACGATTGCTCTTGCTCATAGAAGATTATCTATTATAGATTTAAGTACCGATGCTTTACAACCCATGCAGAGCATCGACAAAAATATCACCATACTTTTTAATGGAGAAATCTACAACCATCAAGAAATAAAAGAACAACTCCTTGAAAAAGGACACCTATTTAAAACCAACCATTCGGATACGGAAGTAGTCATTAATGCTTATATAGAATGGGGTATTGATTGTATTAAAAAATTCAGAGGCATGTTTTCTATTGCACTTTGGGATGAGTTAAAAGAAACGCTTTGGTTGGTAAGAGATAGAATTGGTATAAAACCAATGTACTATACCCATCAAAACGGAAGAATTTATTTTGGAAGTGAAATAAAAGCCATTATTGAAGATGCTACCATTAAAAGAGCTATAAATCATGAAGGAATGTATAATTATCTTTCATTTTTGACGGTACCTGCCCCACAAACACTTTTTGAAAACATTTATAAATTACCAGCAGGTCATTTGTTAAAAATCGAAAATGGTAAAATGGGTAATCCTATTGAATACTGGGATGTTTTTGATGAAGTTGTACCAAATACCTCTTCTGAAGACAAAATAACAAAAGAAGTATTAGCGGAATTAACTGAAAGCGTCAAATATCATGGTGTAGCCGACATCCCTGTTGGTATTTTTCTTTCTGGAGGAATTGATTCTAGTTTAAATGCGGCCTTATTCTCAAAAATTGCCAATTATAGTGTAAAAGCTTTTTCGGTGGGATATGAAAATGACGAAAATTTAAAATCGTATAAAAACGAATTTAAATATGCTCAACAAGCAGCAAAACACTCCAATTGCGAATACCACCAGCAAATACTTACTCAACAAGATTTTATTGATTTTCTTCCAAAACTAATTCACCATCAAGACGAACCAATTGGCGACCCTGTTTGTATGCCTGTATATTTTGTTTCTAAACTTGCTAAAGAAAATAATGTTTCTGTTTGTCAGGTTGGCGAAGGAAGCGACGAATTATTTTGGGGTTATTCCTCTTGGAAATATTTTTTGACGTTGCAAAATTTGAACGACATTAAATTTATTCCAAAAACATTAAAAAAAATAGCACTTAAATCATTAAAACTTTTTGGTAAAGATGATACCGTATATTACGAGTGGCTTAAACGTGGTGTTGATGGTCAAAAAGTTTTTTGGAGCGGTGCTGAGGCTTTCACCGAAACTCAAAAGAGTAAATTATTGTCTAAAAAATTTATTGATACTTTACAACCCAACTATAGTTCTTGGAACATAATAAATAAGCACTATCTAAATTTTAATCAAAAAGCACCTGAAAAAAGTAACCTCAATTGGATGAGTTACATCGATTTAAAGATGAGATTACCTGAGTTACTTTTAATGAGGGTTGATAAAATGAGTATGGCTGTTTCGTTAGAGGCAAGAGTTCCTTTTTTAGACCACAAATTTGTAAACTACGCTATGGGAATACCATCAGCATTAAAAACAACGAATAACGAATCGAAATACGTATTAAAACAAGCTATAAAAAATGTGATTCCTGATAGTATTATTTATAGAAAAAAACAAGGCTTTGATGCCCCTGTTTACGATTGGATGATGGATGACTTAGGAGCTATAGCTAAGGAAAAAATTGCCTTATTTAATAAACATACTGGCTTTTTAAACGATAGCTATGTTAACACCATTTTTGAAAAAAAAAGTGGAAAACAACTTTGGTTTGTCTTAAATTTAGCTTTATGGTGGGAGTACTATATTTTTAATCACGAACAAAAAGCTGCTTAATCCTCTTTCATTCCTGGTAAAGGCTTCTTCATTATTAACATTACAACAATACTTGCCAACATTAACATGATTAAAGCCGATGATGCTAAAGTAATTTTACTACCAACATAATGCGGTTTTGGATAAAATTCAAATACAATTTCGTGATTTCCAGCTGGAACTTTCAACCCTCTTAACAAGTAATTTACACGAATAAATTCTGTTTCTTTTCCATCGATGTAGGCTTTCCAGTCAACATTTCCTTTGTACCAAATTTCAGAAAACACGGCAAAATTGTCTTTGTCTGCCGTAGCTGTATAAACCATTTTATCAGGGTGGAATGAGGCTAGAGCAATTGTTCCATTTACAACTGAATCTGATTTGAATCCTGATAAATAATCTTTGTATCGAACATCAACTACTGCAGTAGATGTTGGATTAAAATCAGTCAATTTTGCCATTTCTTCATCGGCATCTTTAGCCCAATCAATCTGATTAACAAACCAAACACTACCAAGTGCCTGAGGGTTTTGATTTACAACTTCTTCTCCGGGTTTTCCAACAATAAAATACTTTGTGTTCAACATATTAAACACATTCATATTCCCTTTTGAAAGTTGATTTTCAATCAAATCTTGATAACGAATTAGCTTAACAGCACTATAACCACCTACCGAATTATGAAAGTATGATGTTTTGTTATCATTAAATGAACTTACAGTTGCATTAAATACCCTGTAATTTGGTTCTTTATCGTTTAAAATTTGTTGGTCTGCAGCTGTTGCATGAATAGTTTGTTCGTAAGACTTAGCTTTAACAAAGTCATCATTGTTTACAAATCGTCTATCAACCAACCATAAATCTCCAATAATTATTAAGGCTAATAATCCTTTAACTAGAGTAATATTTTTTAGTTTATTGGTATTTAACATCCACAATATCCCAAACAAAGCAGCAAGTATAAACAACGTTCGAAGTGCATCAGCTTTCATTATAGATATTCTATCTTCAGTTAATATATCCAAGTCAATACCCGATTGAGCCAATTGTGTGTCATAAGCTCCTGTAAATGAAATAAACGATGAGCCAAATAAATATACAAACACAACTAATCCACCTAAAATCGAACCTGTATATATCAAGCCTTTTTTAAGTTTATCTTTATCAATCTCGTTTTTAAATATTAACTGAAGTGACGTTATAGCTCCCATAGCAACTGTTATCATGGTTAACGCCAACCACATCGATGGTGTTCTAAATTTGTTGTACATCGGAAAATGGTCGAAAAAGAACTCGTTGAGTACTAAGAGATTTTTACCCCACGCAAACATAATCGACATAATCGTTATCGTTAACAGTACCCACCTGATATTGCTTTTTGAGATAAAAAACATCAATATAAAAAGAAAAATTAATGCTGCCCCCATGTATGAAGGTCCAGTTGTAAAAGGTTGATCGCCATAATACAAAGGCACATTTTTCAGGAAATCTTTAATTTGATTTTTTGGAACACCTTTTTGAGCTAGATTATTATAAGTTTCTGAACTTTCATCCAATTTAGCACCACCTGCATATAAACCCGGAATTAATAAATTTAGCGTTTCGGCTTTACCATAACTCCATTGCATTGCATAATCTAAATCTAACCCTGTCGATTGTTTTACATCTTTAGTTAATTCTGATTTTCCACCTCGAATAGTTTCTGCACTATAATCATAAGTTGTCCATAATAATGTAGTGTTTGGTAACACTCCTAAAATTCCAAAAGCAAGAAGTATTAAAGAACGCTTAACAAAAACTGTTATGTTTTTCTCTTTAATGGCTTGAGCCATTTTAACAACAACCAACGCTAAAATCAAAAATAAAGCGTAATACACAATTTGAGGATGATTAGCCATTATTGCTAAACTCAAAAACAAACTGGATAATACTCCACCCAACAACCATTTACCTCGATACGTAATTAATATAGAAGAAATAAGGGGTGGAATAAAAGCTATGGCCAACAGTTTTGTTGCATGCCCTGCTTCAATAGATAATAAAAACCATGTTGATAACGAAAAAGCAATGGAACCAATTACACCTAGTTCGGGACTATATCCTAAAATGGATAAACTGATATAAAACCCCAACATCAGCATTAAACATAACCACATTGATTTAGGAAACAACTTGTAAGTATCTAAAAATACGCGCAGTAAATTAGCTTTAACTTGATAGGCAACCTGAAACAAAGGCATACCAGAAAAAAGCGTGCTTCCCCACAAAATGGTTTCTCCTATTTTCTCATAATCTTGAGCTTGTTTTGCTGCGGCAATAGAACTTATCTCATCATGAGCTAATATTTTTTTTCCTTGTAATTCAGGATAAAAATAAACTGCCGAAACAGTAATTAAAACTAAAACAGCTAACAAGTGTTTTAAAACGTGATTTTTTAAAAATTCCATGGTTTAACTTTTATTACGGCTAAAATTAATTACTTTAAAATAAATACTACCAAAGTTTTTATATTACCTTAGTTTTTTTTTCAACTGATGCAAAAATGGTATAAAATACTTGGTCCTGGTTTGCTTTATGCTGGTGCAGCAATAGGTGTTTCGCATTTAGTGCAATCAACCCGAGCTGGAGCCGAATTTGGTTACGGTTTAGTTTGGGCAGTTTTTGTTGCCAACATATTAAAATATCCTTTTTTTGAGTTTGGACCTCGATATGCCGCAGTTACAGGTAAAAGTTTGCTAGAAGGCTATCAATCACTTGGTAAATGGTCAGTTTATCTTTTTTTAGCTTTAACTTTTTGCAGCATGTTTATCATACAATCGGCTGTAACGGTAGTTACCGCAGGTATTGCCTCAGAAATTACAGGTGTTTCAGTACCCGTTTGGTTATTTTCAGCAATATTATTAGCTATTTGTTCAATTATTTTAATGATTGGAAAATTTAAATTGCTTGATATTAGCATGAAAGTGATTATATTGGTACTAACTACCTCAACAATTGTTGCTTTGATTGCTTCTTTTACAGGCAATAATGTAAAATACGAAGAACACATGACGAGTTTTGTATTTTCTGATAAATCGCACATTTTGTTTTTAATTGCATTAATGGGTTGGATGCCTGCACCTTTAGATTTATCCGTTTGGCACTCGTTATGGACTTTAGAAAAAAAGAAAGAATCTCCAGAAATAAATCTCAAATCAACTTTATTGGACTTTAACATAGGATACTGGGGTACTTTAGTTTTAGCGCTGTTTTTTCTAATCTTAGGTTCTGTAACTATTTATGGTTCTGGAATCCAATTAGAATCGAGTGGTGCCAAATTTGCAAACCAACTTATTGGTATTTATACTAATAATATTGGAAAATGGAGCTATTTTATTATTGCAGTAGCCGCTTTTACGACCATGCTTAGCACCACATTGACTTGTTTAGATGCTCAGCCAAGAGTAATTTCATCAACATTAAAACTACTCCATCCAAAAACTAATGAAAACAAGCATTATTGGATATGGTTATTCGTTTTAGCTACTGGTGTAACACTTATTGTAGCTTTCTTTATGACTAACATGAGAACACTAATTGATTTCGCAACCATTATTGCCTTCGTTACTTCTCCCATTTTAGCTATCATGAATTATCTAGTAATTACAAGTAAAAATGTTCCTAAACAATACCAACCAAATAGGTTTCTAAAAATATTAAGTTGGCTTGGTATAACTTATTTTATTGGTTTTACCATTTATTTTTTGTTCATCACATTTAATGGTTAAATCCTTTAATATCTGTACCTTTTTTTGCATATTTACGTACTAATTAAACATGACAAAATTTTTGGCAAAATATATCACGATTTTTATCCTTCTTATAGGTACAAATTCACTTTTTGCTCAATGCCCTCAACTACACGATTTTTTTGGAACTCCTAATAATGCCCCGTATTGGTACAGTTGTAGCGGAGCTAATTATACATTAAACATTAATTCTCCCGACAACATTGGAGCATGGACTGTTGATTGGGGTGATGGAAGCCCTATAAGTAGTGGGGCTTCTTTAGTTCCTGGCAACAATATTTCACATTTATATACGCTTACTGTCGATACGTTTAATGTTGTTTTTACAGAAACAAATACAGGATGTGTGATAAATGGAGTTTTTGTTATGGAACAAGCAACAAGTGCCTCCATACAAATTCCGATTGGTGGCTTAACACAAACTTGTGCTCCTTCGCCATTAGATTTTATCAATAGTAGTACGAACACATCAGAAACTACAGTATTTACATGGGATTTTGGAGATGGTAGTCCTCCTTTAGTTACAGATTACACCAACGCAGGGCAAACCATTTCGCACATGTATTTACAAGGAACTGTAAACTGTGTAACTCAAGTAACATTAACTGCCGAAAACTATTGTAACACCTTGCAAGGTGGCCCAAGTTTGGCTTCTTTTAACCCTATTCGAATTTGGGATATTGATGATGCAGCTATTAATGCTTCGGCAGTATTACTTTGTTATCCCGATACGCAAGTAACATTTAATAACATTACAAATAGAAATTGTTTAGCTCAAGGAAACATTGCTCAACGATACGAATGGTGGAATTTTGGAGATTATTGGGGTAATGGTTATGATTCTATTAGAGGTTGGGTTCCTTGGCCTCCTGCCCTGCCCTATACGATGGCTTATCCAGGTATAGGAACTTACAATGTAATGATGGTAGACAGTAGCTTTTGTGGATTAGATACTGCTTACATTACCGTACAAATTGTTGCTCCTCCTTTTGCTGCCCTTACTTCTTCAATTGATACTATTTGCGAAGGACAATCTGTAACATTTAACAATTTATCAGGAGGAGGTGCAAATACTTATTTTTGGAACTATGGGGATGGTTCTGGCTGGATACCTTCTGCGGGCGGGAATGTAAATCATTCCTTTACTAACTCTGGAGATTATGTTATACAAGTTGTTGCTGGAATTACTGGTGGAACTGGTGGATGTAGAGATACCGCATCAGTTAACTTACATGTTTTAAATAGTCCTGTTGCTAATTTTAATTTTGATAATAACAACGGTTGCGATAGTATGACCGTTAATTTTACCAATACCTCTTCAGCTGATGCCATTTCTTGGAATTGGAACTTTGGAAATTCCAATACTAGTACGCTACAAAATCCCCCATCACAATTTTATGGTTCTCCAGGAACTTACAATGTTCAACTAACTGTTGGAAATTTAAACGGTTGTTCACATTCAAGAACTAGAACTTTAACTGTTTATCAATCGCCAGTCCCTGCATTTACACCAACCAGCGTTTGTGTAAATTCTATAGCAACTTTTACCGATAATTCAACATCGGCAGTTGGCGACCCAATTATTTCTTGGAACTGGGATTTTGATGATGGAACAACCAGCACCCAACAAAATCCTAATCACATGTATACCGTGCCAGGGTTTTACGACATGATACTTACAGTAAATACTGCTTTTTGCTCAGGAACAGATACCGTTCAAATTAATGTAGAAAATATCCCAACTGCTAATTTTACCATGGACACAACTAATGGTTGTGCTGATTTATTAGTCAACTTCACCAATACATCATCTGCAAATGCTGTAAGTTTTATTTGGGATTTTGGTGATGGCTCTCCAATCGACACCAACATGAATCCTTCACATGTTTTTATAAATCCTTACGGAGTTGATACAACATATACCGTTCTATTAATTGCACAAACAGCTTTTGGATGTACTGATGATATTATTCATACTGTAACTGTTTTTCCTAATCCTAATGCTTCATTTACCGACAATGCAGTATTAGATTGTGCTCCACTTGTTGTTAACTTTACAAATACTTCGACTGGGTCAACGACACAAACATGGAATTTTGGTGATGGCACCCCAAATAGCAACGCATTAAGTCCTTCACATATTTATCAAAATACAACTCAATTCATAAATAATCATTTAGTTGAGTTAATTGTACTAAGTACAAATGGATGTTCTGATACTGCACGTAAAAATATTACAGTTTACCCCGAACCTCAATTCGGTTTTAGTATAAATCCAGATTCTGGATGTAGTCCACTTGTGGTTACTTTTCCATCAGTAATTGGAGCAGTAATTTATAACTGGGATTTTGGTGATGGAACAACAGGAGTTGGACCTACTCCTAATCATACCTTTGTAAATAATCTTACCAATAATTTAATTTACACCGTAACCTTAACTGCTACCTCTCCTTTTGGATGCAAGGATACCACTTATGGTGATGTGTTGGTATTCCCTAATCCATCGGCTCAATATACAGTTAACGACACCAACGGATGCCACCCATTTCCAATAACATTTACAAATAACTCTGTTGGAGGCACTTACTATCATTGGAACTTGGGAGATGGAACAACTTTTGATACATTGAGTTCAAATTTTAATCATACCTATACCAATATAAGTGGCATGTTGCAAAATGTAACTACAAATTTAATTGCCGAAACAGACCGAGGATGTAAAGATACAGCCAGTCAACTCATTACTATTTATCCTGATGTAACTGCAATTATGCAAGCCGATACCTTTGGTTGTAGTCCGTTTACAACAACTTTTACTAGTTTATCTGTTGGAGCAGTTAATTACTATTGGGATTTTGGTGATGGTTCTCCAGTAAGCAATTCCCCAAATCCTACCCATCAATTTGTAAATACTGGCGTTATTGACCAATATTTTAATGTTCGATTAATTATTGAGTCCGTTTATGGATGTTTTGACACCACATTTAAACAAATTTTGGTTTACCCTCCTACGACGGCACTTTTTAATACTAATACTACAGTTGGTTGTCAACCACTTCCAATTACAATTAACAACAACTCTTCAAACGGTACACTCTATCATTGGAATTTTGGCAATGGAACTACATTTGATAATTCTAGCTTCTAATTTCAATTATGTTTATACCAACAATACTGGTGTTGTTCAAAATTATACGATAACATTAGTTTCAGAAACCAATTATGGTTGTTTAGATACAACTTCACAAATTATAACTGTTTATCCTGAAATTATTGCTAACTTTTTTGCCGATACATCAGGTTGTAGCCCACTAACCAGCAATTTTGTAAATACTTCAGTAGGAGCAAATACGTTTATTTGGAATTTTGGTGATGGTTCAGCGTTAGATAACAGTCCTAGCCCTAGCCATATTTATACCAATACTACTCCAACTGATATTACTTATTCAGCAAGTTTAATTGCAGAATCGTTTTTACGGATGTAGAGATACTTTATATCAAAACATTACTGTACATACTACTCCAGTAGCTTCATTTATTGCTTCCCCACCACTCAAACATACCTGAGTACAGCCATATCCATTTCAAACACTTCTTCTTTTGGAACTTGGCAGTACAATTGGAATTATGGCGATACAACAACTTCCACATTACAATCTCCTCCAAATCATATTTACTCTACTTGGGGTAATTTTGATATAAGTGTTATTGTAAGTGGAGTATATTGCTCAGACACCGCAACTCAAACGATACAAATAATACCACCTGTTCCTGTAGCTAGTTTTACAGGTCCTGCAACCGGTTGTCGACCATTACGAGTACAATTTGTAAACAATTCGCTTTATGCAAACCAATACAATTGGAATTTTGGGAATGGAGATTTCTCACAACAAGTCAACCCCAATTATACATATTACAATCCAGGTATTTATACTGTTACATTAACGGCTACCGGAGATGGCGGAGTTGATACTCAAACACAAACTCAAATTATAGAAGTCTACCAAATACCTAATGCATTTTTTACTGTAACTCCAACAAGTGTTACTATTCCAAGTCAAGCAGTCTCCTTGTACAATTTAAGTTCTTTCGCCGCCACTTATGAGTGGAATTTAGGTGATGGTACAATTACCAACGATGAAAATCCTCAACATTATTATACTGAACCTGGCTTTTTTGACATCTCACTAATTGCCACCTCTGTAAACAATTGTAAGGATACTTTTAGAATAGTTTCAGCTGTTGAAGCCCTAGCTCAAGGCAGCATTAAAATACCTAATGCTTTTACTCCTAATCCCGGCGGTCCAAATGGTGGTTTAGTAATTGCAGGAAATTTAGATAATGACGTTTTTCATCCAATTATTTATGGTGCAGAAACCTACGAACTAAACATTTTTAATAAATGGGGAGAACTACTTTTTGTGAGTAAAGATATAAATATAGGCTGGGATGGCTACTACAGAGACAAGCTTGTTCAACAAGATGTTTATGTCTATAAAATTCAAGTTACATTTGTTGATGGTAATTCTGAAACATTTGTTGGTGATATTACTTTAATTAGATAATAAAAAATGAAAAAGCTACTTTTTTTAAGTTTAATATCAATAAGTATAACTGTTTTAGGACAAAATACAGATATTAAAAAAATACTTAAATCAGCCGATGAAAAATTTAGTTCACATGATTTTTTTGGAGCTGAACAATTGTATTTACAGGCTTACAATCTCGATTCGTTAGACAATAACATAACTTTTAAATTGGGTGTATGCAATTTCGAATTAAAAAATTATAAAAAAGCCGAAGAGTACTTTCTTAAAACATCAAGTGCTGTAAGTTTGGAACTTTTTAGATACAAAGCTGCCATAGCTCATGCTAATCAGAAATTTAAAAAAGCTATCAATTATTATAATGGCTATAAAATTATCAATGGTAAAAAAGACTTAACTAATGACGAAGTAAACCGATTGATAAACAAATCAATCTATGCAGAAGAAATGATTACAAAACCTAGAAATGTAACTATCCAAAACGTTGGTGCAGTTATCAATTCAAAATATGATGAATACGTTCCTTTAATTTCTGCAGATGAAGGTGCAATGTATTTTACATCCAGAAGACCTGAAAGTACTGGAAAAAAAATTGATCAGTCTGGACGTTATTTCGAGGACATCTATTACTCTAAAAAATCAGGTAGTACTTGGGAAAAACCTATACAAATGAAAGCTGGCATTAATACTGAAACCAATGATGCTTGTGCAGGATTATCTCCCGACGGACAATTACTATTTATTTTTAGAACCAATCCTGATTTGTATTCTGGTAGTTTGTACGAATGTAGAATGGGATTAGACGACTGGGAAACTCCAAAAAAATTACCTGAAAATATAAATTCCGATTTTGTTGAGTCAAGCGCATCAATAACCGCTAACGATAAGGTTATTTATTTTTCAAGCAATCGTGATGGCGGATTTGGAGGAAAAGATATTTATAAAGTTGAACGTTTACCAAATGGAACTTGGGGTAAAGCTCAAAATTTAGGTCCAACAATAAACACTGAGCATGATGAGGACGCTCCATTTATTCACTCTGATGGAAAAACTTTATATTTTAGTTCAACAGGACATCAAAATATGGGTGGTTACGATATTTTTAAAACCAAGTTAGGCGATGATAATGTCTGGAGTAACCCTGAAAATTTAGGTTATCCAATAAATACAGTAACCGATGATATTTTTTATGTGGTAGCTGCTGATGGAAAAACTGGTTATTATTCTTCCTCGCAAAATGGTGGATATGGCGGACAAGATATTTACAAGGTAGTTTTAACGGATGAATTTGAACAACTTCATGTAATTAAAGGAGAAGTTTATGGTGATTCCGAAACAAATCCTATTTCGGCTAAAATAACTTTAATAGAAAACGAAACCGCTAAAATTCAAGGTATCTATAAATCAAAAGAAGGAACAGGTAAATTTATTATGCTTGTAGAACCAGATAAAACCTATAATTATGTGGTTCAAGCAGACGGATTTCATCCTAAAACTGAGGAGTTGGTTTTTGACATAAAAAGCAATAAGCCTATCATTTTTAAATTACAAAAGAAATAATTGCCTCATTTAAAGAAAATATTATCCATTATTTTCATGTGCGTTTCTTTTTTTGGAATAGCTCAAGACATGCAATTTACCCAATTTAACGCAACTCCATTGTATCTAAATCCGGGTTTTACTGGCTCAACCATTCAACATCGTTTAATTGCTAATTATCGTAACCAATGGGCTGCAATCCCAGGTCATTATAACAATGTACTGTTTTCGTACGACTATAATTTAGCTGAATTTAATAGCGGTGTAGGAATCTTATTTGGACGAGAACAAGCAGGAACTTCTAGACTTACCACAACACAAATTGGTGCATTATACTCCTATCGTTTCCAGTTAAACAAAAAAATAATGATTCAACCTGGTTTAAAATTCAACTATGTTAGAACAGGAATTGATATGACAGACTTGGTATTTAATGACCAGTTATATACTAATGGTACTACTACCGAATCTTTCTTTTTAGAAAACACTTCGTATTTAGATATTGCTACTGGGGTTTTGCTTTACAATGAGAAATTTTGGGGCGGTTTATCCTTTAATCACATTAACCAGCCCAATCAATCGCTTACCAATAACGAAAGTCCATTGTACATGAAACTTTCAGCGCATGGTGGTTATAAATTCAACATTGTGGATGGAAACAAAAGAAATGCCGCCAAGTATTTTAATATGGCTTTCCATTATAAAGCACAAAACAAATACGACCAACTCGATTTAGGAGCTTATTACACACAAGAACCATTTGTTTTTGGGCTTTGGTACAGAGGACTACCTTTAATAAAGTCATATCAAGGTATTTTAAATCATGATGCTGTTGCTATAATTTTAGGTTATGCTATTGTCGATTATAACCTAAACATTGGGTATAGTTATGATGCTACTATTTCCAGATTAGCAGCTAATTCAGCTGGTTCTCACGAAATTTCTATTATTTACGAAATTGCTAGTAAAAAGAAAAAGAGACGAAAAGCAAAGTTTTTTGCCCCTTGTGCTAAATTTTAATCAGTTAAACTTTCGTTTTCTTACTTTTATACCCGAATGAAAAAAGTATTAATCATTACATATTATTGGCCTCCAATGGGTGGTGGTGGAGTTCAACGTTGGCTCAAAACCACTAAATACTTGCGCGATTTTGGTTGGGAACCTGTAATTTTTACTACCGAAAACGGTGAAGCATCAGTTACCGATAAAACCATGTTAGCCGAAATTCCTGAAGGAATTGAAACGCTTAAAGTACCTATTTGGGAACCTTTCTCGCTTTACAAAAAATTGCTTGGAAAAAGTAAAGACGAAAAAATTGCTCCTGGAATGGGGCAGCAAAGCAAAGGGAATTCATCATTACAAAAACTATCGGTTTGGGTTCGAGGTAATTTTTTTATTCCTGATGCCCGAATGTTTTGGATTAAACCCTCAAGTAAATTTTTAATTCAATACTTAAAAGAGAATAAAATCGACGCTATAATTTCTACAGGACCACCTCACTCTACCCATTTAATTGCTTTAAACGTTACAAAAAAACACGCTATACCTTGGATAGCCGATTTCAGAGACCCATGGACTAACATTGATTTCTACCACAAATTAATGCTTACCAAATGGGCAGATAAAAAACATCAAAAACTGGAACAAAAAGTCTTGAAAAAAGCAACAAGTATAGTTACTGTTAGTTGGAGTTGGGCGAAAGATTTTGAAAAACTTATCGATAAAGATATTCAGGTTATAACCAATGGATTTGACCCCATGGATTTTGAAAATTTAGAAAATCAAATTTTAGATACAAAATTTACCATAACCCATGCGGGTTCGTTAAACGAAGATCGTAACCCAAAAATATTGTGGAAAGTTTTGAATGAATTAAAAAATGAGATACCTGATTTTGGACAAGATTTAGAAATAAAATTTATTGGACAAATTGATGTTTCAGCTTTAGAAGATATTTCAAAACACCATTTAGACTCGAACTTGAATAAAATAGACCATCTTGCTCATCACTTGGTAATAAAAGAATTGTTGAAGTCACAATTACTATTGTTGCCTTTAAACGATGTGCCTAATATTGACGGTGTTGTTCCTGGTAAACTTTATGAATACCTTGGGGCTAAAAGACCAATAGTTTGTATCGGTAAACCAACAGGGGATTCAGCTAAAATAGTGCTGGAATCAAAAGCTGGTGTCGTAGCTAATTTTAATGATGATGTTACGCTAAAAAAAGCCATCGTTGAATACTACAACTTGTATAAAAAACAAAACCTCCACATAAGTAGTGAAGGTTTTGAAAAATATAGTAGAAAAAAATTAGCAGGTGATTTTGCTAATCTTTTAAATCGTATAACCAAGTAAATTACTCAACAACAACTACCAAGTATTTTGATGATCCCCAGAATTTCTCTGCGTTTTTAATCACTAATTTATCCACTTTACCATCAGCACCTTCAATAGCATAAGAATCGGAAGCATGAGTAGTAACCAATTTAGCTTTTTTAGCTTTTAAGTCAATAGATTTAACAAGAGTAATATCCACCTTGGTAAAATATTCTTTATTAAAATCATCCGCTAATTTTTGTGATTTTCCAATTCCAATAAAACCGCCTTCTTTAGTTAAAACACCTTGGGCAATTAATTCTTTAGATGTTCCGTAGCAATAATAAGCGGTATTTAATTTATCAGTCTGAGCTCCAATTTCTTCAATTCTATTGTTATATTCTTCAAACAATACTTTTAACTGTTGATTTGCATTAGCTAACTGCGTTTGTAAGCTAACAATTTCTGCATCTTTTTCCTGTAATTGTGAGGCCATGTTTTCAATCATTTTTTCTAACTCAGCAATTTTTAAGTTTGATTTTTTTAATTTCGATTGTAACCATGCTAATTTTTGTTTGTTTTCTTCTAACAAATTGTTAATTAAACCCATATCGTTAACAATCAAATCTTTTATATCGGTATTCAACTCACCATTACCCATGTTAAAATTTGAAGAAACAATTTTTTCCTTTTCTTTAATTACCGCAAGGTTGTCATAAATTTCATTTAACGATTGAATGTAATTTTCAATCTTATCATCCTTTTCTCCTGAAGCATTATTTAGTTCCGTATTTTGATTTTCTAAATCGGCTATTTTATTTTCTAACTCTTCATTTTTACACGAAAACAAAAAAACCATTAGGGCAACAAATAGAACTGACTTTACATTTTTTAAATTCATTTTATTTAAATTTTAGTTTGGAAATACTAAGTTACCAAAGATTATGATACTATTTTTGTAGTTACGTAATATCTTTTTAAATATGGAACAATTAATAGAAATCTATAATCAAGTAAATAATTTTGGAAGAGAAAATAACATGATTTTAACGGTGATAAAACCCGGTGAAATTATTTATGAAATGGAAATACTTGAAAAACATCTGGCAACGCTTACTACTTCTCATGGAGGAATGATTGCCGCAATGATGGATGGTGTTATTGGTGTTGCTGCATTAAGTTTAGTTGCTCCTAACAAAAAATTAGTTTCTACAGTAGAGTATAAACTTAACTATTTTAAGCCTGCTTATTTAGGCGATAAATTAAAAGGATATGGAAGAGTTGATTTTGCTGGAAAAAGAATAATTGCTACTTCTGGCGAAATTTATAATCAAAAAGGAGAAATGATTGCCAAAGCTATGGGAACATTTAATGCTTATCCCTTCGAAAAAAGTGATATTGCAAAAGTAAAATCACTTTAATTAATGTTTTAATAACAATTGTATAAAGTTGTTTTAAATCAGAATAAGAATACCTCTCTTAATTTTGAATAAAAAAACAATGCAAAAATTTGAAATCAAAGAGTCGATAAAAATTCCTAGAATTTTAATTGATTTTGAACGAGGAATTATTAATTTAATTGGAAGATCAACCTTAGAAAAACCGGATGAATTTTACCCAAAAGTTATTGATGTTATAAATCTTTACATCAATAATCCGCATCAAACTACAAAGGTATTGGTCGACTTAGAATATTACAATACTAAATCTGCTGAATATCTTTTTTTAATTCTTAATAGGATAGATTCTTTACATAAAGAAAACAAAAGTGAAGTAAAAATATTTTGGCATTACGACCCAGATGATTATGGGATTATTGGCGATATAAATAATTTAAAAGCAACATTGCAATCCAACGTTTACGCCATTGAATATGAGTTAGCCTAACTACTAACTCATTTTACAACATAAATCGGATTCAAATAGTATTGCGTTCCAAAATTATTTAGTACCCACTCTTTCAATTCTTCTACCTCTTCATCTAAAAGGTTTTGATAAGCCTTAGCCAATTCTTTTCTGAATAATTTAACATCAAAACTTACTTTTTTTAACAGTGTTTTAGTGTATTCTAACATATTTTTAGACATATTACAGAATATTTAGGAGTTTAAATTTAGTAAAATTTTCAAACAAAAAAAATTAATTATTCATTCTTAACACATTTAACAGTTTTACCAAGAAATTATTATTCGTTACTTTTACTTTTAACTTTATTTAACATAAATAACCCATGAGAATATTAATAATTATCCTTTCTGTATTGGTTTCACAACCAATATTTTCTGCATCTATAAATTACGAAGTGAATATGTCTGAACCGCATACTCATTATTTTGAAGTAAATATTTCCATAACTGATTATAAAAAGGACTATTTTGATATTCAAATGCCTGTTTGGGCACCTGGCTCGTACCTTATACGAGAGTTTTCTAAAAATGTTGAAAATTTTAAAAGTTTTTCTAACGGAAAAGAAATTAAAGTTACTCAATTGAATAAAAACACTTGGCGAATTTATTCAAACAATGCTTCGAGCGTTAAGGTTAGTTACTTGGTTTACGCTAACGAAATGAGTGTAAGAACAAGTTTCATTGACGCTTCTCATGGTTACTTTAATGGGTCGAGTATGTTTATGTTTATTGATGAGTTAAAAAACAACCCTACAACGTTAACTATTCATCCCTATAAAGACTGGAAAAAAGTAAGTACCTCATTAAAAAAAACAACTGATAATGGTTTTAAGTATGAGGCTCCAAACTTTGATATCTTAGTTGATTCTCCAGTTGAAATTGGAAATCACGAAACGTTTAGCTTTACTGCTTCAGGTATTACACATAATATTGCTATGTATGGTAAAGGCAATTACAGTATAGAAAAATTAAAGGTAGATATGCCGAAAATTATTGAAGCAGCAACCGATGTTTTTGGTGAAAATCCCAACAAAGAATACACCTTTATTATACATAATTTAACCAAAGGCAGTGGTGGTTTAGAACATTTAAGTTCAACCACCTTACAAGTTAACCGATGGACTTATGAAGGAGAAGACTATAAAGGATTTTTAAGCCTAATTGCTCATGAATATTTTCATTTATGGAATGTAAAAAGAATAAGACCTGAAGCTTTAGGTCCATTTGATTACAACAATGAAAACTATACTGATTTGTTATGGGTAATGGAAGGTTTTACGAGTTATTACGACGAACTTTTACTTTATCGTGCTGGCATTTATACCGAAGATGAAATTACAAGAAAACTTGCTGGCTCAATAAATAGTATCGAAAACCAACCAGGAAACAAGGTGATGTCGGCTGCAGAATCTAGTTTTAATGCTTGGATTAAAGGATACCGACCAAACGAAAATAGTTACAACACCAGTATTTCCTATTATACAAAAGGATCTGTAATTGCCAACATGTTAGATTTAATGATTATTGAATCTACAAAAGGCAAAAATTCGTTAGATGATGTAATGAGATTTTTATACCAAGAATATTATAAAAAACAAGGTAGAGGTTTTAATATAAGCGAAATGAGAACTGCTTTAGAAAAAGTTTCTGGATTAGATTTAAAATCATTTTTCGATAAATACATATTTGGAACAGAAACGTTTGATTATAAAACTGTATTTAATTATGCCAACTACGACATGTTAATCATGGAAAATAAAAGAATGAATATTGGAGTTTCATTATCTAACAATTACATTAAAAGTGTAACTCGTAATACCTCTGCATATAATGGTGGTTTAAATGTTGGCGATGAAATACTTGCCGTAAACGGTTTTAGGTTTGATGGAAGCTTTAGTGATTTTACCAATAATAAAAAAGTAGGCGACAAAATTTCTATTTTAATTAGCCGAGATGATATTATACAAACCATTGAAATGCCTTTAATTGAGAGTACTTCAACAAGCCACAATCTTATTAAGAAAGATGCTCCAGAAAATGCAGTTTATAAAAAATGGCTGAGAAAACTATGATAGTTTCGTTGATAGTTGCTGTTGCTGAAAACAATGCCATAGGTTATAAAAATGATTTAATTTGGCATTTACCAAACGATATGAAATACTTTAAGGAAACCACCTTAAATCATCACATCATTACAGGTAGAAAAAATTACATTTCTATACCAGAAAAATATCGTCCTTTGGTTAACAGAATCAATATTGTATTAACCAGAGATGAAAATCTCAATATGCCCGATTGCACAATGAAACATTCTTTACTAGAGGCCATAGATTTTGCCCGTCAAAATGGCGAGAATGAAGTTTTTATTATTGGTGGTGGACAAATATATGCAGAAGCTTTAGAAAAAAAATTGGTAGATAAAATGTACATTACTCATGTTCACGAAAATTTTGAAGCTGATACTTTTTTTCCTGTTTTAAATTTAAATGACTGGAAAATAGTAAAAAGTGAACAACATGAAAAGGATGAAAAACACAAACATTCTTATACATTTGCTGTATATCAAAAATTAAACTAATTTAGATACCAGTTAACTATTTCTATCTATATATGAAAAAGAGCTATTTCATTATTTTATGCACAGTTGTATTTCTTTTTGGTTGTGAAAAATCTGACCGAGATGAAGATAAATCAACCTCTACTTCTCGTGATGTTGCTTTTGCTACTAACTTAGTTTATGATGTTTTTAAAACCGTTCATCAAGCAGCATACTACTCAACAGGAATTGTTTCTTCAGCAACTACTGATACCAATACTGTTTATGGTTGTGATACCATTACAACTGATGTTGTAAGCAATCCAAAAATTTTACAAGTTAAGTTTAACACTGATTGTACATCGAACGGAATAATAAGAAATGGTAAATTGTACGCAACCGTTAATGGATTTTATGATGTACAAGGAACATCCACGACTATTGCAATTTATGATTATAATTACAATGATAAAACAATCTACTCTGGTTCAATGAGTTACCAATATATTGGGTTAGTCGATTCTTTTCCAACATACAACATCACATTTTCTGAATTGAAAATAGTAAATAACTACAATCAAAAAATCTTTTATTCTGGTAGTCATCAGTTAAAAATAATACAAGGTAAAGATACCCAAACAATAAGCGACGATGTTTATGCAATTACAGGAAGTAATTCGGGTATAGTATTCACAGGTAATGCGTTTACATCACAAATTACCACCAACTTAAATTTAGCTGGAAATTGTAATTGGATTGGTTCAGGATTAATTAATGTAAAACCTAACAACAATCCAACTAGAACATTAAATTTTGGTTCGGGTTGTGATAGTAAAATTAATGTTTCGATTTACGATAAAACTTACGAATTAGACATACCTTAACAATATGTTATCAGTTAACACCAGTGATTTAACAACTCAAAAAATTCATCAATATTTACTTGGCGCCGTTGGACCAAGACCGATTGCATTTGCAAGTACCATCGATAAAAACGGCAACAGAAATTTAAGTCCATTTAGTTTTTTTAACGTATTTAGTGCTGCCCCGCCTATTTTAATTTTCTCGCCAGCTCGAAGTGGAAGAACTGGGGAAACCAAAAACACTTTTGATAATGTTAAAGAAGTTGCCGAAGTGGTAATTAATGTGGTCAATTATGATATTGTTCAACAAATGTCGTTAGCAAGTTCTCCTTTTGCTAAAGATGTAGATGAATTTACTAAATCTGGTCTAACACCTATTGCCTCTGATTTAATTAAACCTTTCAGAGTAAAAGAATCACCTGTACAATTTGAATGCAAGGTAAATCAAATTATTGAATTAGGTCAGAATGGTGGTGCAGGGAATCTGATTATTTGTGAAGTGTTACGCATTCATATCAATGAGGATATTTTATCTGATGATGGGTTGATTGACCAAAAGAAAATTGATTTGGTTAGCCGTATGGGAGGAAATTGGTATTGCCGAGCTGATGAAAACTCCATGTTTGAAGTTGCTAAACCACTCACTACCATTGGCATTGGTGTAGATCAGATTCCTGAACACATTAGAACAAACCCAACTTTATCTGGTAACGAATTGGGGCTATTAGCTAGTGTGGAAGCATTACCCACACAAGAAGAAATAAAAGCTTACCCAAAAACAACCAATGATATTTATTTAGAAGCCAAAAAACTGATTGAAAAAGGAGAAATACTTAACGCTTGGAAAGTTTTACTTGGCTAAACAATACCTAAATGAGTTTTTCTGATAAATATTCAAAAGTTTTCAAGTATATCCTACCTTCACCCTTTACCATTGCCGTTATACTTTCTATCGTCACTTTTTTTATTGCATTATTTTTTACCAATTCAGAAGGAAAATCTTCCGTTTCATACACCTTTGATTTATTAAAATATTGGGAAGAAGGTATTTGGAATTCATCAGCATTGGTATTTGCCATGCAAATGATGTTAATGTTAGTTCTTGGTCATGTTTTAGCACTTTCAAAACCCATAGACAACGTGTTGTCTATTTTAGTAAAACAATGTACAAGTACAGCAAAATCAGCAGCCTTAGTTACTTTTCTAACTGTATTCGTTAGTTTATTTAATTGGGGATTGGGGTTAATATTCGGTGCCATTTTTGCTCGGAAAATTGGCGATTACGCTCAAACAAACAATTTCAAAATTAATTATCCGCTTATTGGTGCTGCTGGTTATTCAGGCTTAATGGTTTGGCATGGGGGCTTATCAGGCTCATCGTTAAGCAAAGTAGCCGAACCCAATCATTTAAAAGAAATGATGAATGGTTTATTACCTACCTCACAAATTGATTTATTACCCGAACGGATTTCATATTGGGAAACAGTTGGCTCAACAATGAACATCTCCATAATGTTTTTAGTGCTTACTATCTTACCAATAGCAATGTACATTGTAGGTAAAAAATCATCCAATCAGCATATTGTATTGTCAAAAAATAACGCTACCATTTTAAACCCTGAAATTATTTCTGGAGCGGAGAAACTTGATCATTCAAAACTATTTTCAATGTTATTCGGGTTTATCATTTTGGTATTTATAGGATATAAAATTGCCATTGATTATCACTATAATTTTTTGGATTTTTTCACACCTAACAATATTAATTTACTCCTTTTCTCTTTAGCAATAATGTTTCATACTAATTTCAGCTCGTTTTTATCGGCTGTTGATGAGGCAATTGTTGGTGCTTCTGGTATATTAATTCAGTTCCCGTTGTATTTTGGAATAATGGGAATAATGAAAGGTTCTGGTTTAGTCGCAGATATTTCAGATTTCTTTATTGTCATTTCTAACGAGTTTACATTTCCTATTTATACCTTTTTTAGTGCTGGTTTAGTGAATATTTTTGTACCAAGTGGTGGTGGTCAATGGGCAGTTCAAGGTCCAATTATTATACAATCGGCTTTAGAATTAGGCGTTTCTATTCCTAAAAGCATTTTAGCGTTGGCTTATGGCGACCAACTTACTAATATGCTCCAGCCTTTTTGGGCTCTTCCCTTATTAGGAATAACAGGCTTAAAAGCAAAACAAATATTGCCTTATACCTTAATTTTAATGTTGTTGGGTGGTATAATTTTTATTAGCTGTTTAATAATCTTTTAAACAGAAGGTAAATCATCAACTGATTTAGAGTCTAATGCATCTCGTAAACCATTTCCAACCAACACAAAAGCTAGTACCATTAAAATAATAGCAACACCTGGTAAAACAGCTAAATAAGCATCACCAGTTATAATATAACCTTTGTGTTCAGAAATCATTTTACCCCAAGTAGCTTGCGGTGGTTGTGCACCAATACCTAAATAACTTAACCCCGCTTCTATTAAAATAGCAGCAGCAAAGTTTATTGCCGAAATAACAATAACAGGCCCTAGAACATTTGGAATAATGTGTCTTAAAATAATTCGTTTATCATTAAAACCTAAAGCCTTTCCTGCTTCTACAAATTCTTTTTCTCGCAAACTTAATACTTGACCTCTAACAACCCTAGCAACCTCTACCCACATGGTTAAACCTACGGCAACAAATACTTGCCAAAAATCTTTCCCTAATGCTAAGGTAATAGCAATAACTAATAATAATGTAGGAATAGACCACACCACATTAATTATCCAAATGATAACATCATCAACCCATCCACGATAATAACCAGCAATTGCACCAAGCGATATTCCAATAACTAAAGAAATAAATACCGAAATAAAACCAACAGAAAGAGATATCCATGTTCCAGCCATTAATCTACTCAACATGTCTCTACCATATTTATCAGTTCCAAGTAAATAGTTATTGGTAACAATATTATTGTTCTCTACTAATCCTCTTAACTCTTCAATAGTCATGTTCTTTTTACCTTCATCCAAGGTATAAAACTCTAATCCCCCCGAAGTTTCCTCAACCTTATTATGATCAAGTGGAAAGGCTACTTCAGCTAAATTGAATTTTAATATTTGTCCATTGTTGATTTCATTACCTGTATACTTTTCTACCACAATATCTGCACCTTCAAAGCTGTAATCAAAAATTGGTACCATCCTATAATTACTTTCCAATCCTTTTGAAAATAATACCCAGAAACCCCTCGATTTTTTCTCTTCGTTCTTTCTAATTTTCAATATATTAATCTTAAATCCAGGTTTACGAGTAGTAACTTCGAGAATTTGATTGTTAGCTTTTGGTGAATTATCAGGTCGAATAATGGGTCCTAACAATGCCACCAAAGTAGCACAAAATATAATCAACAACCCAAACATAGCTAGCTTGTTCTTCTTAAGCCTTTGCCACGCATGGTAAGATAATGATTTTGAATATATGTCTTTGTTCTCTTTACCCATTATATATTCTACCTTTCCACCTAATTTTTAAAAAGTTTGACAATACTCCTACAACCAAAATATACACAGGATATATCACTTGCACGGGTAAAAAATAAATCAACACTTTTCTTCTTTTAAAGAAAGATGAAACCAAAAATAATAATATAAAATCAATAAGCCATTTAGTTAGCAATAAGATTATATAAACGCCCCTATTTTGTTCGACTAATATCAAGTGTAAGCAGATGAAAACCAAAGCCAAATTGGTTAAAAATGTTAATACACCAAAATATTGTATCCAGCTATCTCTATAATACTTACTTTTTGATGTCCAACGAACTCGTTGATGTAAAAAATCTATTAGAGTTTTCTCCGATTTGGTCTTTACTATTAAATTACTATTCAAAAATCCATTAATATGTTTTTTATGTTTTTTAAATTGCTCTAATAAAAACATGTCATCTCCAGAAGGCGTATTCTCAGTTTTATGAGGATAATTAGCCACATAATCAACTTTATTAAATGCCATATTAGCCGCATTTATTAAAATTGGATTGTTATAAGCCAAACTCCCAAAAGTAAATCCTTGTAAAGCAAACATGTCTAACTCCTGAAAAGCACCAAATAAGCCTCCTTTTGGGATTAACTGAATAGGAGCTACAAGTAGCGATAAATTATTATTAAACTTTGATGAAATTAATGATAACCAATTTATTGGAACCTCACAATCAGCATCAGTAATTACCACCACTTCGTGCAAACATTTCGACACCCCAAATTTTATTGCTGCTTTTTTTGAGCTTGTTTCCGACAAAGAATAACAATGCACATTTTTATAATCTTTCTTAAAGTCTTCAACAATTTTTAAAGTGTTATCAGTAGAATGGTCATTAATTACAATGATTTCAAAATCATCATGATGAACCTTTTGGTTAACTATTGAACTTAAACATTTTCCAATATTATTCTCTTCGTTCCTTGCTGCAATTACAACCGATATTTTTACTATTGAAGGATTATCTATAATTACTTTCGATTCTTTTAGTTGTTTGTAATAACCAACAATCATGGTTACCACTGTAATTACATACACTAAAATTAATATGGTTAATATGATAACAATACTACTCAACTTCTCTAATTTCTAATTGTTTCATAAATCCAATTCCAAAAATAGCAGGAATGGCAATATTTATTACCCACAATACAATTGATGAAGCAATAATAGCGACATTATTAGTACTCAACACTCCAAACACTATTATTGCGATAGAACTCCTCACTCCTATTTCTGAAATTAAAAATGTAGGTATTGACGATGCTACAAAAAAACAAAGCGGAATTAACCAAAGTGCAACGATATTGGTAAAATGAACGCCAAATGCTTCTAATAAACAATAATATTGCAAAACAAAAATTACATACCTAAAAAAACTATATATCAATGCTTTAAGCAATGTTATTCTGCTAAAATCAATAGAAGATTGTTTGTTAAATAAATAAAGAATATTCCTTTTTATTTTGTTAGAAAACATCAATAAAGCTATTAGTATCATCAAGAAAATAATAAGCGATACCAATACAGATTCAGATAAATAAATATCAAACCAAACCATAGAATAGAAAACTCCAACTGTTCCAAAAAAAACGGTAACCAACAGTTGTGTAAATGACCCAATAAATGTAGCGTAAATTAACTTATTTAGGTTTTCCTTATCATTTAATAGATAAGCTCTTGCTGGGATTTCGCCAACTCTATTAGGTGTAATTAAACTCATGGTAATGCCTGTTAATATTATTTTATAGGCTTGAATAAAGGTAACTACTTTTATTTTAGCAATTAAATATTTCCATTTTAACGATTCTAACCCCCAATTAAAAAAACTCAATAAAAAAGCAATCACTACAAATAAAAAATTGATGGATATGGTATCAAGTTCATTTAGTTGAAGGTGGTAACTGTCCTTTAATTTGAAGAAAATAAATAGTAAGGCGCCAATACCAATTAAACTTCGTACAATTAAATTAAAATATTTGTATCTTGCTTTATTATTCAATCAACCCAATTTTTTTGATTAAAGATAAAATAATATTAGGAATTGACCCTGGTACAACTGTAATGGGTTATGGAATTATTCATGTAAAAAACAATAAAGTTGAATTAATTGCTATGGGTTCAATTGAGTTAAAAAAACTAGAAACCCATTTTTTAAAACTACAAAAAATATTTGAACGGACTAATTATTTAATTACCGAATACAAACCTGATGAAGTTGCCATAGAAGCACCTTTTTTAGGGAAAAATGCTCAATCGATGTTAAAACTTGGAAGAGCACAGGGAATTTCTATTGCTGCAGCTTTATCGTTAAACATTCCTGTTTTTGAGTACTCACCAAAAAAAATAAAAATGTCGATTACTGGTAAGGGAACGTCTTCAAAAGAACAAGTTGCAGCCATGTTAGTTTCACTTTTAAAAATAAAAAATTTACCCAAACATTTAGATGCTACGGATGGGCTGGCTGTTGCCATGTGCCATTCTTTTCAAAATAATACTACAAGTGGTGAGAAAAGCTATTCTGGCTGGAAAGCTTTTGTTACACAAAATCCAAAAAGAGCAAAAAACTAATTTTTAATCTTCTTTAGAATTTCTTCAAAATCTGATGGTACTAATTTTAATTTTGGACGAGAAAAATTAATATCTTCTACCGATTGCAAAGGTATTAAGTGGATATGTGCATGAGGAACTTCTAAGCCAATAACAGCAATACCAACTCTTTTGCAAGGAATGGCTTGTTCTAACTTTTTAGCTATTTTATTGGCAAACAACCATAAACCTGAATATAATTCGGGTTCTAAATCAAAAATATAATCCACTTGCTTTTTAGGTACCACCAATACATGACCTTTTGCTAATGGAAAAACATCTAAAAAAGCAATAAAATGCTCATTCTCTTCAATAATGTATGAAGGAATTTCTTTATTAATAATTTTTGAAAAGATAGAAGGCTGCATTATCTAGAAATTTCGATAACTTCAAAATTTACTTTACCAGTAGGAACTTGAACTTCAACAACATCTCCAACTGATTTTCCCAATAAAGCATGTCCGATTGGCGAATCTACAGAAATACGTTTCTCTTTTAAATTAGCTTCTTTTTCAGATACCAACGTATATTCCATAACCATTTTATTGGCAAGGTTTTTAATCTTTACTTTAGAAAGTATTAAAGCTTTTGACAAGTCCAATTGAGATTCATCAATCACTCTTGCGTTAGCAACAATGGTTTCTAATTTAGAAATTTTTAATTCTAATAATCCTTGAGCCTCTTTAGCAGCATCATATTCAGCATTTTCAGATAAATCACCTTTATCTCTAGCTTCTGCAATTTGAGCAGAGACTTTTGCTCTTTCAACATTTTTTAATTGGTCTAATTCTTCATTAAGTTTTCTTAAACCATCTTCTGTATAGTAATTAATTTGTGACATAACTTTAAGGGTTGTAAAGCGAAAAAGAGAACTCTAGTTAGAGTTCTCTTTTATAAGATTTATATGTAATTCGTATTATAAGTCTAAACGGATACCAATGCTGTGTGTTCCAGAAAAACGTTCGGTCATTTCATAAGCATAATGTACACCAAATGTAGAGCCAGATTTTCCAAGTGGAGCTATCAAAGAACCACCAAATGCAGGTCCAGTATAAGCAGATGAACGTAAATTAGAATCAAACCATGTAGTACTTTCTAATACGTATGCAGCACGTAACATGAATAAATTTCTAAACCCATACTCAACTCCTAATCTGTATTGGTCTTTTGTAAATGAGTTTGCTGTAAAATTACCAGCAAGAGTGATTCTATGGTCAGCCTTTATTTGATTAGATGCCGAATCTTTTTGTGCTGCAACATAAAAGTCATAAGATGCACCAATATTCAATAATGAAGGTAGCTGATATGTTGATGACTTTCTTTGTTGTGTAGCTGCTAAACCAGTATTAACATCAACGTTAGTAAATGATAATCCTTCGCCAGATGCTTGCATTGATGGCCCAACATTATTTAATGAAATACCAAACTTAATTCGATCATTTTCACCAGTAACATATTTTACCCCAGCATTAAAAGCTACACCTCTACTATCAATATTAGAAATCGACTCACTAACTATTCTAACAGCAAGACCACCAGAAATACTATTTGAAAATGATTTAGCATAAGCCA
This sequence comes from Flavobacteriales bacterium, assembly GCA_020635795.1. Lineage (NCBI taxonomy): Bacteria > Pseudomonadati > Bacteroidota > Flavobacteriia > Flavobacteriales > Flavobacteriales bacterium. The sequence continues at coordinate 445,253 of JACJZD010000001.1, read as the reverse complement.
AATCAAAATTTAAATAGCTAGGAGAAAATGTTCCTATTCCTCCTTCAGGTAATTCAACAGTAGTAATATCAATATCACCAAAATTCATCGACATAATAGAAATACCCATAACACCTGACTCACCCAAACGCTGAGATAATCCAAATGTATTAATTCGAGTACCACTTCCAACTAACCAATTTTTATTAGCAAACATTACCTCTGTTTTTTTGGTAAAAGCAAGACCAGCAACATTTAAATTCATAGCCTCTAAGCCAGTTGCTGAAGCTGTATTTGCTCCACCAAAACCTACACTTCTTACCCAAGGGTTTATTAACAATTGCGAAGCACCTGCCTCACCTGCTCTATCCTCATTACCAGCATAAACAGATGATGCTAATGTTATACTAGATAAAAATATTGTTATTGCAACTTTAATATTTTTCATATTCATTCTTTTTAATAATCAATTTGCTAAAGCAACTCGTTTTTAATATTATAATCCGTTTAAATCCGTCGGTCTAGTTACACCAAACCATTTAATTACAGTTTCACCGACATCTGGAATTTCAACATGAATTAAATAAACTCCACCAGCAACTGGAATCCCAACATGGTTTTTTAAATCCCAATCCAAACTAGTTAATGAACTAGCCTTATTGTATCTTCTCATTAATGTACCCCCAACATTATAAATGGAAATCGTACATTTTTCTGGAAGATTAGTGATTTTAATTCTGTTATCTAATTTATCCGTTTCATATTCAGAATATGCATAATAAGGATTTGGAACAGCTTTTATTAAATCTAAAACTTCTTTTGCTGCTGTAGCAACACCTGTTTCAGATGCAAAATTATCCATGTTAAACATATACATAGGTCGTTGACTATTACCAAATGGAGCAGGATTTGCAGAGTTTGCTGTAGTGAACTTTTTATAAGGTGCAGTTACTCTTAATTTAATTCTAGCATCATTAGACAATAAACTTTGACCTGGAGCTACAGTTGGCAAACCAACCCACATAGCAGACTTACCGATATAATCTTGTGTTTTCTTTATTATAGCACCTGCCGCAGGACTAGTTCTTGCAAAAGATAATAAACTATCCAACACTTTACATTCATCATACCTTGTATTAAACACATAAGTATAATGTCTTTGACCCATTACCGTGTCTAATACTAAATTTAAAGTATCAAATCGATAGATATCCGAATTAGGATTCCATTTCATATCTCTACCATTATGGTTGATGTATTTACTATCCTCACCAAAAGCCATATTTAATCGCTCACCTGTGGTAATATTGATAGCATAACCAGGGAACCATCCCATACCAGTTCCTGCAGCCCCAAGAGGATTTAAAGTTCCATCTGGAGTACCATTTTTATCAACATTCGCAGCTGCACGTTTACTAAATAATCGTGCATTCCCTTCATTTTTACTTCTGTCCCATCCTGTTTCAAACACAACACAACGCGTCCATTTCGACTTATCATTAGTAAATACAATATCTACTGATTCCGAACTAGCTAATTGAGAAAGACTTGTATTAGCTGTTGGATACATTACCGTAGAATAGAATCGTTCTGTGGTAGCATTATTCCAACCATCAACAATACCAGGGGCGTTTCTAACATCAGTTAATGGTTTTGCATCTGTTTGTGTAACAGTAGAAACCAATCTGTATGGAGCCCAAGTTCCTCTCAAAATACTCTCTAATTTTTGATCACCATCAATAAAAGCACCATTTATTTCATAATCATTATAGTAACTAGCCACTGCAGGAGGACCAACTACATCATAAGATTGGGAACCAGAGCGTATCCAATTTAAATCATTAGCCGCATCAGAATCGGGCACACCAGATAACCATGGTTTTGTTGGATTAGAGTATGAAACCGTAGCTGAAATCAAACCAAAATCAGTTCTTGTACTACTACCTAGACTCACAGATTGATTGATTGAAACTGAAAATCCTAAATTAGCAAATACTTGTTCGTTTTTAAAAGCAATATTTCTTTCCGAATAAGTTGTATCAGAACCATTGATTAATCTCCAATAAGCATCATTTAATGGATTTGAAGTTGGAGTAGCAGTTGAATCCAATAATTGAATATAATATGTTCCTTTTTTCACATTCAACGGATCTACAACTTTAACATCAATCGGTCCATAACCAGCTTGATATACTGGATAATTGGCAAAATTTGAAGATACAATTTGACTTTCAGAACTTGATGTCAATTCCATATAGAACCCACCATTACCAGCCCCTTCAATTCGAGTAATCTCTGGCATATCTCCATAACTTGAATTTACAACAGTCCCGTTATTTTCAGGTTTAGGATTGTGAGGTATTCCAGAATAAATTCGAATTGCACTACCAATAGAATTGGTTCTACTTGCTAAATATGGTTTTAATTGACCACCAAGTGAGAAGTTTTGTGGATTAACTGTTAACCAATTGTTATAAGCATAAGCGATAGCAACAAAATGGTATGTTTTATGATTAACCAATCTTTTATTTGTGCTTGTTGAAAATTGGTCTTCAGTTACTCTAAATGAATGACTTATACCATTATTTTTTCCATTAACCATTTCCACAGGAACATTAGCACCCACTGTAGCATCAAAAACATAGTTAACAATTTGACTAACGTTATCTTGAATATCCACTTGAGCAATTAATCTAGAAACACTTGGATCGTTTAAAGCAGAAACTGAAACACTACTATTTTTAACCTGATAAATTTGATACCCTTGGAATTTATAATATTTTAACGTATCTCTATCTGCAGCAGAACCTTGGTAAACGCCATTAATAGTATCAGGAATAGAAATAAAAGGGTCTTTTAAATTCGCTTGTTCATTATAGTTGTTAGAAATAGGATTGTTATTTGATAAAAACAACACCAATTCATTCTCTAATTCTTGAATAGCTACATCTGGAGCATTTGGTCCTTCTAATATTTTAAAGCAGTTATCAAATAATGCTTGAGCTTTATCATCAGCAACTTGTAAATAAGATAAAGAAGAAGTATTATTACCAGACAAAGCTCTAGCATAAACAACACCTACAGTAATATTATTTACAGCTCCAGGATATAATGTAAAAGGACCTGCTGATTGAATAAATCTTCTATCGTTAGGATTATTACCAACAGATGCCTCACTCCAATCTGTAACAGCTGGTACTACACCTTTGGTACTCCAATGTAAAGGATCAGATGTTCCAGGGAACATTAAATCTGCATTTAATCCTGGAGTGCCAGAACCCAACGGATTACCGTCTCCACCCCATACTACATTACCAGTAGTACCTAACCATTTACCTTGTAAATAATTATAAACATCAGCTTGAGTACTCGGATCTCCATTACCATTAACTATAGAACCAATATTATAATAAACGAATTTACGCATACCATATCTTTCGTTATCAATAATACCATCACCATAACCAATACCTAACCCAGAATAAGGTATACCATTTTGAGCTATAGCAACGGAAACATCAGTAGTTAAAGGATTATCTATACCATCATTATCCATATAAGGTCCTTCAAAAAAGTCAACACCAATAAATGGAGGTGTTGCACCATATCCCGAAACACCATTAGCAGACTCATCATTATTATCACCATTATAAGCATAACCTAAACCTCTAGAGGCATCACAACCAACAAAATCATCATTTGAATTACCTAAATCTGCATCAATCCACTGCCCAAAATAAGTTTGAGTAAAGGTAAAACTAGAACGGTTAATTAAAACATAATTGTAAAACGTCATGTCATTGATTTCATCATTAGTAGCGAAAGCAAAAGCTTGACCTCTTATTTCCATACCAATTGGAGCACCGTTAAACTCAGTATGTGCATTACCTTTATCGTTAAACACAAACCAAATTGTAGTATCACCAAAAAGTGGAACCTCACGATTTGTTCTACAATCATTTGCACCAATTAAATCATATTTAGGATAATCTCCATCAGTTGGCTCATAAAACCCATTACCATTTTGATCATAAAAAGGAGCTAAATCTTCGGCAACATAATAAGATTGTTGTTTCTTTTTAACTGTATTTCCTCTTGCTGGATAATTTAAAATTTGTGATGGAATTTGATAATTTGGATAAGCTGCAGGATCAGCATGCCAAGCCACAAATTCATTAACCATAGGTCTTGAAATACCAAAAAATTGGTCAAAAACTTCACAAGTTCCAGCAGTAACCTCTGCTGTACCATCTGTTAATGGACCAGGCCAAAAATCATTTGCTCCACCCGATCTAAATGTTACCGCAGCAACTTTTAATTGGTTACTAGCATCAACACCACCAATCCACAAAGCTCCTGCATATATTGCAGTATACAAAGGATCGGTTTGTGAATTTTGTTTAGGAACATTATAAGCAGCAATACCATTTGCTCTATCTTGGAACATACTACCTCCAGTAGCATCGATACGAGCCCTTACATTGTTAAACTCTAGCGATGCTAAAGCAACAGCTGGAGCACATCCTGCTGTGGGAGTCGGGGTATTACCTCCTAGCTTATTTCCATTAACATGATTTGCATTACGAGCATTCATGGTGCCAAAAGATAACAATGCAATTAATGCTAATGCTATGTTGGTCTTTATATTACGTCCGTTTTCCATATCTTTCTAACTTTGTAAGTTTCTAATTAAAAGTTTAATTGTAATCCCAATCTAATTCTTCTAGGTAATGAATAATTTAATGGGTCTAACATTTTTACTTGATACATATCTCTAAAAGCCTGCTCATCTGGATTAAGTGCTATTAATGTTTGCCATTCAGCAGCAGCTAAGAATCCATCATCATTAGCAGTACCTGTAGCTGAATATACATCAATGATATTTTGAGCATCCAACAAGTTCAATACTTGCATATAAACATTTAAATAAGCTTTCGTTCTTTCTTCTCCTTCTCCTTTACCCCACTTTAAATCTATGTTTTTATCTACTTTTAAATCTACAGTTGTAGTCCAAGGTAATCTTGATGTATTAAAAGAAGCTTCCATTGGGCTATTATAAGCACCTGAAATAACAGCACTGTTAACAACTCTTGAGGTTTTGGTGTAAGGTGTACCCGAAGCAGTTCTAAAAATAATGTTTGCTCCAGTATTAGATAAAATTTCTTTACCAAATAAAATTGGTCCATTATAACTTTTACCAGCACCATATCTATAATCAGCAGATAAAACAATAGCGTGTCTTTGATCAAAAGAAAGTGGCATTAACGTTCTTAAATTACTATTACCACTAGACACTAAGTTTAAAGACGTTGTAGAACTAGAACCAGTACCATCAGCAAACTGTAAAGTATATGCAGCACGCATAGAGAAATTTCCTTTTCTTCTTAAATCATAAGAGAAAGTCATCCCTTTTACTGTACCAAAATCTTTGTTTCCATAAGATAAGTAATTTTCAGGATAAGCTCCAACAACTCTAACTGTTTGAACCATGTCTCTTTGCTCACGATAAAAAGCAGCAATTTTTAACGATGAATAATTATTCAATTTTTGTTGAAAACCTAACTCATAATCAATCGTTTTTTCAGCTTTTAAATCAGGATTATTAATTACATTATTAGTGTTTTGAATTAATAAATAGTCAAGTAATTGTAAACTACTGTTTGATGAAGGTCGTTGTGTTAAAACATCATAGTGAGCAAAAAACAAGGCCTCATCAGAAATTGGGAATGAAAATGCAATACGAGGAGATACATTAATTTGAGGCTCATAGTCTTTAAACCCTGCAGGGCTTAAATCCGTAATTGCAGAATTATCATTCGCATCAACTAACCAAGGTTGAGGTGTATTTGAGGCATGTAAAACTGAAGGATCTGTCAATTCTTTACCATCTGCATCGTACCAAGTATCTCCATCACGATATCCTACAATACTAGAAACCTTAGGGTCGGTTGCATCAGCAACATAAACCACAAAATCATTTCCAATATTAGATGGCTTATCAGGAATATTCCCAACTTCACCAACCGTTTTAACAGGGAATAACGAGTATTTGTCTTTTAGTACTGGTTGATTTGCATCATATCTATCAACACGAACACCAATATTGAAAATCAAATCCTCAAAAGCAAATTTATCTTGGATATAACCTGCCATATAAATAGGCTTAAAAGCACCTACTTCTCTTTTTAAATTTCCATTATCGTCTTTTGCATAGAAAAAATCATCCAAAGAAGGATTTCCTGATAATTTTTTACCAGCATAATCATATCCATAATAATTTAAGTTATTTTGAGAGTAGTTATTTAATAAATCCTCAGCAGAAAAATCAGAAACCGTCCACAATCCTTTACCATAAGAATCAAAATCAATCCAATCCAAACCTTTTTCGGCCATACCTAATTTTGCTCTTATGTTTTTATCAAACTGTGTTTGATTCTCCCCGTCATACTTAGGTTGGAAATAGTAAGCATAAGCAATATCACCATTTGGAGCTGTTATACCACCAAAAGGAGGATTCAATGAATCAGTATAAAAAGTTCCTTCGGTTAAATCTCTATTATTTAAATGAGTATTAACTAATCCTCTACCAATAGACCAAAGTGCAACAGGCGAGATGTTGTATTGACTAATTGTTCTTTGTTCGTACTGAAATCCGATTTTAATAGAATGTCCTTTTATTTCGGCACTTCCCGATGTAGTAATCCTTAACTGATCTTGATTTGTAACCTGAAACTGATTATATTGAGTTCCCATTGCTGACCATAAATTATAAACTGAGCCTGGTGCATCACCATTTAACAGACCTCCTTGACCTTGAACCTGAGAAGGTCTTTGCCAGTTACCAACAGGGTCTCCAGCATAAAAATTATAATAATTATCGGTATAATTTGCTAAAATCGGATTTGTTTCATCTCTTGTAAACTCATACAAAACCGTTGTAGGTGTAGATAAATAACCATAAGTGGTATCTATTGGGTTTCCATTAGCATCTACAATAACAAAATCTTCATAGGCAAATGGGTTAGACAAATCGATAGAGTCTATTCTTGTAGATTTAAATCGACCAACATACCCATATGAAGCAAAATTATCTTGGTGATCTTCATCTTGAATTTTTCTATAAACATTAGAATAATCAGCCTGCAAAGAAATAAAAGCATTCTTAATTAAAGATGGATTATCTTTATCTTCATTATTATCAAAACGCTGAGTAAATCTTGCATAAGTTCTCCAAGATCTATCTATTACTTGTGGATTATTTTGAGAATTAAGTAGTGAATAAGCTCCACCTGTGCTATTAACATTGTTTTTTCTATCTTCATAATCAAAAGTACCTCCAAAGGTAATTGTTGTATTTTTTGTTGGAGCAATATCAATTTTACCAGCCAAATTCATTCCCTTATAACCAACATTTTGTCTAAATTTAATTTTCTCAATATCATCCATCTTTAAATATGATGCTTGATTGATTAAACTAGAAGGGTCATCAGTTCTTGCAATATAAGGATTAGCATTCAACTCATCCATAACCTCATTTTTAACTTTATAGTTATCTATTGCAGATGGTCTTGGGTCTACTTCGCTCTTTAACTCACCTGAAATAAAGAAACCAGCAATAGCATCCGTTTTATTACCCGCAGTATCTTTTCTAGTAAAAATTGGTCCAGCCAAGTTGAAACCTAATAAATTATATCCGTAAGAATCCAATCCAACAACCTTCTCGCCACTTTTAAATCCAGAAGTTAAGTACTCTAAACCTCCAAACCAATCTTTTGAAGCTCCCCTTGTGGTAATACTAACAATACCACCAGTAGCATCACCATACTCAGCTGGCATACCACCCGTAATTACAGAAACCTGCTCAATTGCAGCATTTGGTAAATTAGCAGAACCTCTTACTCTAATACCATCAATATATGTATCAGTACCAGATGTTCTAGATCCTCTAATATTATAAGATCCATCTTCGTTTACATTAACACCTCCTACTGTTTGTGCAATAGAAGAAGCTGAACGACCTGGCATTTTTGCTATATCTTCTCTTGTTACTGTACCTCCAGAAGATGTTTGATCCTTAGAAATTAATGGAACCTCATAATCAATCAACTCGAATTCACCTATATCAATACCTTGTCCTGCTTTAATATCTGAGAAAGTAATTTTCCCATCATTAACAATAATACCTGACATTTTTACTGGTTGATAACCAACATATGAAGCTTGAATTTCATAAGTTCCTGGAGTTAATGCAGAAATGGTATACTTACCATCCATATCAGTCATAGTTCCTGCAACCTGAGAACCACCCTTAAAAACTACGATATTAGCAAAAGGCAAAGGTTCATTATTTGATTTGTCAATCATTTTACCTTTAATTGTTCCACCCGATTGAGCAAAGGCAATAAAGCCAAGAAACATAGATAACGTAAAAACAGCTAGTCTTTTCAACATATTCAGTAATTTAATCTATAAAAATTTTATTCGTGCAAATTAAGAGGCGTAAAGATATAGAATATAAATTTTTTAAACCAAATAATTATAGAGTAAATTTAAAAAGAATATTGGAAACTTATTCACAACATTTAACTAACGGTTGAAAAAAGAGGTTTTCTGGTTAAAATAAAATCAAGGAAAGGAAAAAGTAATTAAGAATCGAAAAAAATAAGACTATCTTCTTTTTGGAAACTTCGGACCTCTGTTATCATCATCATCTTCTTTATCATCACCACCAACAACTCTCATTACAGCGTCATCATGATTATTTACTGAAATTGAAGATGAACTAGAAGAAGCCATTGGAGAGGGCTCTCCACCTTTAGAACAAGCAAACACACTAAATAGAATCATTACTAAAAATAACCCCTTAATTATATTCGATATGTTCACAATTGTATTCATCACATACAAAGTTAAAGCAATTTTTATTTAAAATGCAAGTTTTTAATTATTTTTAATCTAATAATTGGATTAAACTTTATTTTTTACAATATTTACGAGCGGTAATCATGTTAACATAAACTTATTGAGCAAGATTTTATCCATAATACTTTATCCATTATCATTAATATATGGTATAACTACATTTTTAAGGAATAAATTGTATGATGTAGGTATTTTAAAATCTCGCAAATTTAAAATACCAATAATATCTGTTGGCAATTTAAATGTAGGTGGTGTAGGTAAAACACCTCATGTTGAGTATTTAATTCGAATACTCAACCAATATAGGATAGCATCACTAAGTAGAGGATACAAAAGAAGTACCAAAGGTTATTATAAAGCAGATATTACTTCAACTGTTAATGAAATTGGGGATGAACCCCTACAATATAAAACCAAATTTGATAATATAGTTGTTGCTGTTGATGAAAATAGAGTTAGGGGAATAAAAAAAATAAGAGAAACCTCACCAGATATTAATGTTGTAATTTTAGACGACGCTTACCAGCATCGTGCAGTATCCCCTGGATTAAACATATTAGTAACTGATTATTCAAAACTATATATTAATGATTTAGTTCTACCTTCGGGTCGTTTAAGGGAATGGGCAACAGGAAGTTCAAGAGCTGACATTATTATTGTTTCTAAAACACCTACAATTTTATCTCCAATTGATATTAGACGAATAAAAGATGAACTACATCCAAAATCACATCAAGAGATTTTTTTCTCCTACACACAATATGGAACACTAATACCATTTACAACTCATGCCGAAACTTTTCAATTTGATAATCAAAAAACTTGTTCTGTACTTTTAATTACTGGAATAGCCAAACCTTCCCCACTTTTTTATCATATAAAAGATCATTATAATACTGTAGAACATATAAAGTTTCCAGATCATCACAATTTCGATTCCAACGATATAAAGAATATTCGAAATTCTTTTAATGATTTATTTGGCAATAATAAATTAATAATAACTACTGAAAAAGATATAATGCGTTTATCTTTGCCGGAAATAAAAAAACAAATAGAAGACCTTCCTATATTTTATCAGCCTATAGAAATAGCATTTCATGGTAATGGTAAGGAGGAGTTCGATAGTAAAATATTAAAATATGTTAGAGCAAATACAGCAAGCTAAAAATTACATTCAATCCTTAACTCAAACAAAACCAGTAGTAGGTATTGTTTTAGGTAGTGGTCTAGGCAACCTAACTTCGAATATCCAAATAGAACATACTATTCCTTATAAGGATATTCCAAATTTTCCAATTTCTACTGTTGAAGGGCATCAAGGTGCATTAATTATTGGAAAACTAAATGGTCTTTCAATAATTGCTATGAAAGGCAGGTTTCATTATTATGAAGGGTATTCGGCACAACAATGTACTTTTCCTATAAGAGTTATGCACGCTTTGGGAATAAAACAATTAGTATTAAGTAATGCTAGTGGTGGCGTCAATGAAAATTTTGAGATTGGAGATATTATGTTAATAAACGATCATATTAATTTATTACCTGACAATCCATTACGAGGAAAGAATATTGATGAACTAGGCCCACGTTTTCCAGACATGAGTGAGCCTTATTCTAAACAATTGAATGCTATTATTAAAAATGTTGCATCTTCAAATAAAATAAGACTTCAAGAAGGTGTTTATGCCGCTTTATCAGGCCCAACTTATGAAACACCTGCTGAATACAATTACATTAGAATAATTGGAGCTGATGCTGTAGGAATGAGTACCGTTCCCGAAGTTATTGTTGCCAATCATATTGGGTTACCATGTGTTGCATTATCTATTATTACTGACTTAGGGGTAAAAGGCAAAATTGTTGAAATAAGCCATGAAGAAGTTCAAGAGATTGCTCAAAAATCGGAACCTATTATGACTTTTCTCATTAAAGAATTACTAGCCACTATTTATGATGTAAAAGCAGTAGCTAATTAAAAATCTATTTTTATTACTATGATTATTATTGGAATAGCAGGAGGAACAGGGTCAGGAAAAACAACAGTAGTTCGTAAAATAGCTAATGTGGTTCCTGAGAAAAATGTTGCTATTTTAATGCAAGACTCATATTATAATGATAATGCTCACCTGTCTTTTGAGGAACGTCAAAAAATAAATTACGACCATCCCAACTCTATTGATTTTGATTTGCTTTTAAAACAAATCAATGATTTAAAAACCAATCAACCCATTGAACAACCTATTTATTCATATACCACTCATACTAGAACTGGAGATTATACAGTTATTCACCCAAAAGAGATATTAATTGTAGAAGGCATTTTAATATTTACCAATGAGGAATTACGTAAGCTTTGTGACATTAAAATATTTGTTCATACCGATTCTGATTTACGTTTAATTAGACGTATAAAAAGAGACATTAATGAACGAGGAAGAGATTTGGAAGAAGTGTTAAACCGATATGAAAAAACACTAAAACCAATGCATAATCAGTTTATAGAACCAACCATGAAATATGCTGATTTAATTATTCCAGTTGGCGGAGAGAATAAGGTTGCAATTGACATTCTAACGTCGATGATAAATGAAAAAATAAAAAAATAATCTATTCAGTTTTGAGAATACGACTGCTACTTATACTTCTTTTATTAATCAACTTCAACTTCTTTGCCCAAGAAACCAAACCTTATTTTCAACAACATGTAGCATACGATATTGATGTCCGCCTTAACGACATTATGCATGAATTAGATGCAACCATTACTATTCAATACACCAACAACTCTCCTGATAAACTCGAATTTATATATTTTCATTTATGGCCAAATGCCTATAAAAATTACAAGTCTGCCTTAAGCAAACAAAAACTTGAGGAAGGCAATACTAGTCTTTATTATGCCGATGACTCTAAATTAGGCTTTATTGATAGATTAAATTTTTCGTCAAACGGATCTAATTTACAATGGGAATACACCTTAAACAATGAAGATATATGTCGAGTTTTTCTTCCAGAAACATTACTTCCTGGTGAAACTATCGAGATATCTACTCCTTTTAGAGTTAAATTACCATTGGGAGTTTTTTCTAGATTAGGTCATATTGGACAATCCTATCAAATAACACAATGGTATCCGAAACCAGCAGTTTATGATAGAGATGGTTGGCATCCTATGCCCTATTTAGATCAAGGAGAGTTCTATTCGGAATATGGTACTTATGATGTAAAAATTAGATTACCAAAAAATTACGTTGTTGGTGCTACTGGTGATTTGGTGGGTGGTGAAAAAGAAATGGAATGGTTAAATCAACTTGCACAAGAAACTAGTGAAAAAATTGATTTCACTTCAACAGACATGAGTTTCCCTCAATCGAACGATACTGTAAAAACATTGCATTACCACCAGGAAAACGTTCATGATTTTGCATGGTTTGCTGATAAACGCTATCATGTTTTAAAAGGTGAAGTAGCTCTACCTCATTCTAAACGAAAGGTAACAACTTGGGCATTGTTTACAAATAACGAAGCCGATTTATGGAAAAAAAGCATTGAATATTTAAATGATGCCACCTATTATTATTCGTTATGGAATGGCGATTATCCTTATAATCATGTTACTGCTGTTGACGGTGCTTTAAGTGCAGGTGGAGGAATGGAATATCCAAACATTACAGTAATTGGAGAATCAGGAAGTGATTTTGGTTTAGAAACAGTGATTATGCACGAAGTAGGGCACAATTGGTTTTATGGTATTTTAGGAAGCAACGAACGTGACCATCCTTGGATGGATGAAGGTTTAAATTCTTTTAACGAAAACAGGTATATCGAAACAAAATATCCTGATTCAAAACTTGTAAAATCTGACTCTACTTCTACAAGAGGATTTTTAACATTTTTTGATATAGCTCAATATCCTCACAAAAGCCAATACGAACTTGCATATATTATTAATGCTAGAAAAAATATGGATCAACCCATTGAAGAACATGCAGCTGAATATACTCCGTTTAATTATGGAGGAATTGTATATTCCAAAACTGCCATTGTTTTTGATTATTTGATGGCTTATTTAGGCGAAGATGTTTTTGATAAATGTATGCAGCGGTATTTTAACGAATGGAAATTCAAACATCCTCAACCCAACGATTTAAGATTTGTTTTTGAAGATGAAACAAAAAAAGATTTGAGTTGGTTTTTTGATGGTTTGATTAAAACAACTAACAAAATTGATTATAAAATAACCGGTACAAAAAAAGATACTTCAAGCATTGAAAATATTTTATTAAAAGTTAAAAATATTGGAGGAATTGATGGCCCATTTTCAATTTCAGGAATAAAAAATGATTCCATAACACATACGCAATGGTATGAACCTATTGGTAAAAAAGGTTTGTTGACTTTTAAATCGGGAGACTATGATAAATATAGAATTGATGTCAATTTAGACATTCCTGAAATCTCAAGAAAAAATAACACATTAAAAACTACAGGATTATTTAAAACACTAGAACCATTACGAATTCAATTACTTGGTAGTATTGAAAACCCTGATAAAACACAATTATTCTTCACTCCAATTGCAGGATGGAATAGTAATGACAATGCGATGTTAGGTACTGTTTTCTATAATTCTACTATTCCTAGTAAAAAATTTGAATATGTATTAGCGCCAATGTATGCTTTTGGTTCTCAAAATGTAAATGGATATGCCAATGTATTTTATCACATTATGCCAAATGGAATATTTCAAGATATCGCTATTGGTACAAAATCATCATCGTTTAGCTATTTAAACTTTAACAAACCTAACAGTTCTGAAACCCAATCGTTAGAGTATTATAAATTATCGCCTCAAGTAAATATCGATTTTAGAAAACGTAGACAACGACAATACAATCAGTATTTTATGAGTTATGAATTTGTAAATATTTTTGAAGAAGTTGCTGATTACAAACGAGATGCTAATGGAAATGTTTATTACAACTTGTCGTTCGATAGGTTTTATGTAAATAATTTAACGTTTGGTTTAAGAAGTAAAAACCCTATTAATCCTTATTTTGTTACTGCAAACATCCAACAAGCTGTAGATTTTGTTAAAGTAAATTTAGAGGCAAATTATCGATTTGCATACAAAAAGAAAGGAACAGGCTTGGATTTGCGTTTTTTTGTTGGTCGATTTTTGTATAACGACAAAGCCAGTTCGAGATACAATTACAATTTAAGTGGCAACTCCGACTATTTGTATGAAAACATCTTGTTGGGCAGAAATACTACTGATGGATTTTTAAATCAACAAGCCATGATAACTGATGGAGGATTTAAAAATTACACCACTTCTCCATCTTCAAACAAATGGGCTAATGCCATTAATCTAAAAAGTAATTTACCCATTAAATTTTTAGGGCTTTATGCCGATGTTGGACTAACTGGTTATACCGCAAGAAATTTTAAAGGTGATGAAGTGGATGAAGTTTCAGCTGCTACTTACAGTTTTGGAGGAACTTTGATTATCGTTCCAAACATATTTGAAATCTATTTCCCAATACTTCTTTCAAGTGATTTAAACCAGCTTAAATATGCCGAAAAAATCAGGTTTAGTTTAAACTTAAATATGGTTCGTCCATTTGAAATGGTTCGAAAACTCGATTTTTAATCCTTATCTAATCCAAATTAGTATTTTAGCAAATCATGAACATTAAACCCAACATATACTTTGCATCCGATTTCCATCTTGGAGCTCCTAACTACGAGGAAAGCTTAAAGCGTGAAAAAAGAATTGTAAAGTGGTTAGATGAAATTAGTTTAGATGCTAAAGAAATCTATTTGGTAGGTGATATTTTCGACTTTTGGTTTGAATATAAACATGCTATCCCAAAAGGATTTGTAAGACTACAAGGGAAAATAGCTGAATTAACTGATAACGGCATTGAAATTTTTGTGTTTAGAGGAAACCATGACATGTGGATTTTCGATTATATTCCAAAAGAATTGGGCGTTAAAATGGTTGAAGGAAATTTAGTTAAAACATTTGGCGATAAAAAATTTCTTATCGGTCATGGTGATGGTTTAGGTCCTGGTGATTATGGATATAAATTCATCAAAAAAGTATTTGCTAATAGATTATGCCAATGGGCATTTGCACGTTTACACCCTAACTTAGGTATGGGAATTGCAAATTATTGGAGTCATAAAAGCCGAAAAGTAAATGCTGGTTACGACGAGAAATTTTTAGGAGAAGAAAATGAGTGGTTAGCAATTTTTGCAAAAGATTACCTCAAAAAAGAACACATCGATTATTTTATTTTTGGACATCGTCATTTACCCTTCGAAATCAAGTTAAACGAAAAATCTACCTATATGAATTTGGGTGAATGGATAAACTATAATTCGTACGCTGTATTTGATGGAGAAAAATTGAGTTTAAAATACTTTAAGTAACTACAATCTTTTTGTATATATTTGTTTCGTGTCAGATTCTAAACTATATTATTCAATAGGCGAAGTAGCAGAAATGTTTAACGTGAATGCTTCGTTAATTCGTTTCTGGGAAAAAGAGTTTGATATCATAAAACCTAAAAAGAACAATAAAGGCAATCGATTATTTACTGTTCAAGATATTGATAATTTAAAGGTTATTTATCATTTGGTAAAAGAACGTGGTTTTACCTTAGATGGAGCCAAAAACAAGCTTAAAAACAGTAAAAAAGAAACCATTGAAAATGTTGAGCTAATTAAGTCGCTCGAAAAAATAAAAAATTTCTTACTTGAACTAAAAGAGGAGTTGTAAAAACAACTCCTCTTTTTCTTTTATCTTATTTCAATCTTAATCAATATTTAACCAATTTTTGGCTTTTCATTAAAGAGCCATCCTCATAAATATTAACTAGATAAATTCCTTTTTGATAATCGTTATTGATTTTAATGTTGTTAGTATTTGTAAAACTATATTGGTCTAAAACTCTCCCCATTACATCTGTAACTTCAATTTTAATAGTTGATTTTGTTGAATTAGTAAATTGAACATTAATTTCCTCATTAAAAGGATTTGGGAATATATTTACTCTATCATTCAATTCAAGCTCATCAACACCGACTAAACCATCTGTTAATTCAAATTTATCAAAAGCACCTTCTGAAATATGCCCAGGAGCGCCATCATTTACAGTTACAATAATTCTCATGTTATTTGTTGGCGTTAAATAATCTGAAATTTTATATGTTTTACTTACCCAACTTGAACTATTTGGAGTAGATGCCGTGATGGTTTCAATAGTTACTGTAGTTGAACCATTACTTAGTTTTATTGTCATTTGGTCATTTGGAGATCCTGAACCTCCTCCATTTACAAACCATCTGTAATAATTTACATAAGCATTTAGCATTGTTGACGCATCAAACACAGGAGAAGTTAGTATAGTTTCTCCATTATCTACATCATCGTCACCAACACCCCCTCCGCCATTACCAGTAACAAAAGCTTCAACGTTACAATCATTTGCAACATCAACGTCAGGATTTGATTCAACCGAACCCAACATAGTACCAACAGGCTCTCCTCTTTCCCAAATACCCGCAGTTGCAGTTCCCGAAACTGTCCAATTATAATTGAACGAGAAATCATCGTAATACCCTTTATCAAGAAAAATAGTATATGTATTATTAGATGGAGTTATTAGAGACCCTTGATCACATAAAGTTTTATATCCCCATTTTCCACCAGTAACAACATAATTTCCTTCTATAAATCCTGTAAAAGTATACACTCCTGAAGTATTCGCTGTTACAGAACTAGAAAATGAAGCTCCATCAACTCGAATTTTGGCATTCGGTATCGGATTCAACGTGGCAGCATCCTTAACAGTAACTTGGAAGTTAAAGGTTGTTAAAGGTTTCAATGAAACATCTAAAACAGATGGTGTACAACTGCTTGATGTTAAATCTACACCAGTAATTGTTTTTGATTCATAACCAAACTTTGAAAATGTTACATCGTAAGTGCCTAATGTTGGAGTTCCTATTTGATAGTTGCCTAAAACATTTGTATTTGCAGTACTTGTAGTGGATACGATACTAACTTGAACACCATTTAAGGGAGATGATGTTACTGAATCTATTACAGTACCAGCTAATTTGGCAGATCTTGTATAATTAATACCTAAAACAAATAGACCATTCTCAATATCACTTGCTATAATATTACCAGAAGGTAACCAAGGATATACTCCCCAACAACCATTAAAACCATTACCTGAATAAGCAGGTGATGTGTCGTAATTTCCAACCTCAACAATATTGGTAGGATCACAAACATCATGAACAGTTACACCATCGCGATAGTAAGATGTAATAATATAATTATTCATAAAATGAACATTATGAGGGATAACATTCATTCCTGGACTAGACTGAACTCTATCAACTTCTGTTATATTATTTAAATCACTTACATTATAAGCCCCCAAAAATGCATTACTTTTTTCATCTGTTGTATAAACTGTTTGACCATCATCTGATATCCAACAATTATGCGTAAAAGAACTTGGAGTAGTTTTTGTAGCCATAGTTACGGGGGCAGATTTTGTTGCAACATTTATTACCGCCAAAAATCCATCATTAATTGCTCCTCCCCATAAGGTATCTCCTCTCACCATTCCATCATGAAGATAATATTGATTATACCTTCCTACTTCAAAACCTGGGTTAGATGTTGGCACATTTAAATTGAGTATGATTGCTCCTCCAACACCGTTATTAGCACCAAAGATATAACAATACCCATTTTCATCGATATACAAATTATGTGCAGTTGTAAAAGGATAAGTTGAACCTGTATAATTAGTAACAGTCAACGCAGTACTTGCTGGTAATGGAGCTAAATCAATTATCATCATTCCATTCCCTCCTTCATTAGTGATATATGCCTTATCATTCCATGTTTTCATATCTCTCCAAATGGTATTTGCACCTGCTGTATAAAAAACTTCAACTGGATTTGTCGGATTTGTTACATTAACAATTGAAACTCCTGCCTCAAGACCAACAATTGCATATTCATTACCATTTTCATCTACATATCCCCAAATATCAGAAACATCACCCCTAGATCCAGGAAAAGGATATTGACTCAGTAATGACATGTTTAATTGAGCAAACGAGGATTGAAGGTGTAAAAGAAAAACACCGATAAAGAATAGTTTTTTAAGCATAATAGCGATTGTGTTAAGTTTTGAAAACTTAAATTTAAGATTAATAATCAACTCAAAACAGTAATTTATACTGCTAAATTGAATTCCTATTTAATAGAATATCATTTTGATGATTCATCATCAGGTAATTCATCACTTTCTGAAAAAGCAGATGGTAATAGATTTATTCCTTTTTTCTGAGCCACTTTTACTAAAATTGGGATTAATATAGAAGCTCCAGGAATAAGAGCAAATGGTATACCTACACCTAATGTTTTAAGGATGTCATACACTTGCTGACGTAATTCTGTTTCTTCTTCTTTTGTTATTGAACCTTTTGAAATATATTTTAAGGCAATTTTAGACGCCTGTTTCGTCTCTATGGTTTCAGTCTTAAGTCCTTTTAGGATATTTTTATAGATAATCGAAAACCTATCTTTAGTATGGGCAATTTTCTTGGTGAGATGATGTTTTTCCTCATTATTTGGTAAATCGTTCATTGGTTAATAAACAATTTTTAAAGAATAATTATCAAATTTTACTACTCGAGTATATACATTTTCATAACCACTTTCAACACCTGTTTTAAAGAAGTTAAATTGTCCTGAAATTGTTTTTACATCACTTGTATTTCCAACATAAACCTTTCCGTATTTCAATAAATTAGAACAAAAATAAGAAGCGACGTCATAGCCTAATAGCGAGTTATTAGTGGGATATGTTTCTGTCTTTTGATAGTATCCTGAAACAACACTTTTAGTAAATTCATCATCGTAATCCACAAATTGATTTATAGGTATATGTACATTAAGTGTTTGAAAATATTCAATATCAATGTTATCAAACTGAAGCCATTCTTCTAATCCTATTAAAGTAATTGTGCAATTTTTATACTCCTTAGTATTTAATTTTGCCGTTAATGCAATAAATAAATTTGTAATAAACGTAGAATTTGTACTAGGTAAAAAGATAACATTGTTTGCATTAATTTTTAAATGAGAAACAACTTCTTCACTTTTCGTTACCACTACTTTTTTCATAGGTGAATATCGAGACGTATCGTTTCTCTTTAAAACAGCAGCATTGTACTCTTTTACATAAGCATCTACTAAAGCACTTTCTGTATTATTTTGATATTGTATAGCTATTAAATTGTCCGTATTAAAACTATCTACAACCAACTTCACCAACTGATTTACAGACGAAGACCTTGATGGAATAACCTTAAAAACAGTTTCGTTACCCAGCAACACTTTATTACTTTGTTTCACAGGCGATACGATTGGAATGTTATGTTTACTAGCAAATTCGGCAGCTTTTTCAAAATTACTAGCATATAAAGGTCCCACTATTAAATCCATTGTTTTTAATTCTGGTTTAGCTAAAACCTTCATGGTTTGTAAAGAATCTTGTCCTTCAGTATCATAAACATAAAGTTCAAACTTCGTTTCTTCATTCGACAATGAATCAAGTGCTAATAAAACACCTTGATAAAACTCTACTGCAAAAGTTGATCTTGGATAAATTTTTCGCTTTTCCAATGCATTATAAGTCATCTCCTCATTTTCTTTTAAATAAAAAGAAAGTAATAAGGCAACTTTATAAACTGTTTTTTTCTGACCATTAAATTGCAATTGAGCAACTTGTTTTATGGTATCTACAATATGATTTAATGTTGATTGATTTAAATTAGCAACAGCAATTCTAGTTTCTTTTATCGGTATAAAAATGTTTTGATCTACCTTTAAACCGTCAACCAAACCATTGTTTACTATCTTGATAGAATCAATACTTACTTGATACAATTTACTCAAAGAATACAATGTTTCTCCACTTTTTACAAAATGAGTTTTATAATTTACTGGCAAATTAGAAACTTCTGAAGGCTTGTTTTGTTTGATTTCACGAACAGGAATTTTTATCATTTGTCCCTCTTGAACTCCATTTTCATCAATCTCTGGATTAAGAGCAACAATGTCTTTCTGCTGTAAATTAAACTCTTTAGCTAAAGAATAAAGTGTTCTTCCTTTTTCTACTTTATGTAAAAAATAATTGCCATTGATTGACTGAAATTCCTGCTCTGCATCTTTTTTTACAGGTATAAATATTTTTTCACCCAAACTTAGCCCATTAGCAACAGAAGGGTTTTCTTTCTCTATAACATCTAATGGAACATTATATTTTTTGTGAATGGAATACAATGTATTTCCAGGTGCAACGACATGAATGTAATAATTTTTTCCATTAATCTGATGAATCTCTAACGAATCAGATTGAGCCATACAACTCTCAATTGAAAATTGAAAATTGAAAAAAATGGCTATAAATAATATTAAGTTAGAAAATTTCATTTTGCTAGTGAATTTACACATTTTTTATTGGCTAAGAAACCTATTCCCATTCTATTGTTGCTGGAGGTTTAGAACTAATATCATAAACTACTCTATTAACTCCTTTTACTCTATTAATAATTTCATTGGAAGTTTTTGCTAGAAACTCATAAGGTAAATGACACCAATCTGCAGTCATTCCATCGGTTGATTCTACAGCACGTAAAGCTACCGCTTTTTCATACGTTCGTTCATCGCCCATTACCCCAACTGATTGAACTGGCAAAAGAATCGCTCCTGCTTGCCAAACCTCGTCATATAAACCTGCTTTTTTCAATCCTTCAATAAAAATAAAATCTACCTCTTGCAAAATTTGTACCTTTTCTGGAGTTATGTCTCCCAAAATACGAATAGCCAAGCCTGGACCAGGAAATGGGTGTCTTCCTAAAAGACTTTCATTCAATCCTAAAGTACGACCTACTCTTCTTACCTCATCTTTAAACAACAAACGAAGTGGTTCAACAATTTTTAATTTCATGTAATCTGGCAAACCACCCACATTGTGGTGTGATTTAATTGTAGCAGATGGCCCTCCTGTTGCAGAAATGGATTCAATAACATCAGGATAAATGGTTCCTTGTGCTAACCACGTTACGTTTTCAATTAAATGGGATTCCTCATCGAAAACATCGATAAATGTTTTTCCAATTGCTTTACGTTTAGCTTCTGGGTCTGATAATCCTGCTAAAGAAGTATAAAATTTATTTTTAGCATCAACTCCTTTTACATTTAATCCTAAATGTTGGTATTGATCTAAAACATTTTCAAATTCATTTTTACGCAACAAGCCGTTATCAACAAAAATGCAATATAAATTTTTACCGATAGCCTTGTGCAACAACACTGCAGCAACTGTACTATCAACACCACCTGACAAACCTAACACTACCTTATCTTTTCCAATTTTTTGTTGTAATTCTAAAACAGTTGATTCAACAAAAGAATCTGGAGTCCAGTCTTGTGAACATTTGCAAATACCTACAATAAAGTTTTTCAACATTTTGGAACCTTCTGAAGAATGGTAAACTTCAGGATGAAATTGAATACCATACGTCTGCTCTCCTTCAAATTCATACCCAGCAATTTCAACATCTGGAGTACTTGCAAAAATCTTGGTTTTAGGTGGTAATACTTTAATGGTATCACCATGACTCATCCAAACTTGTGAATTAGCTCCAACCCCCTCCATTAAGTTATGTCCATCATCTACAAAAGATAAATTTGCTCTACCGTATTCTCTGATTTTTGATGGTAAAACTTCTCCTCCACTACTTTGAGCCAAGTATTGCGCCCCATAACAAACACCCAACAATGGCAATTTTTTTCTATAAATTGATAAATCTGGTTTTGGAGAATTTGTATCTCTTACCGAAAAAGGACTTCCCGAAAGAATAATTCCTTTTACATTTTTATCAATTTCTGGTGCTTTATTATGCGGATGAATTTCACAATACACATTAAGTTCTCTAACTCTTCGAGCAATAAGTTGGGTGTATTGAGAACCAAAATCTAAAATCACTATTTTTTCCATTTTGCAAAGATAAAATTTGAATTTGGATTACATTATTTTTAATCAAGTAAGTTTTAAAAGGAATATTCATCAATTATGAACAAATGTTAAAATTTTTAATGTTAAGATAACATTCTATAAAAATTTAACTTCGTATATTTGTTATGAAAATTAAGTATGATTACCTAGAGGGAGTTACCCGAAACCATCTTAATTTTTTCCTAATTTAACCATGTTACTAAATACAAAAACGAACTTTTTAGTTGTTTTTATATTTTTAATTTTTAGCCTAAAGCTAGTTGGACAAACACCTACAACTTGTTTTGAAATAGAAAGTATTCTCGTTGATGCCTGTGGTAACAACGAGGGTGAAAATGAAATGGTACGATTTAAAGTTGGTCCAGCTAACTTAAACGTAAACAATTTAAATGTTAATTGGCCAAACAACTCGTACTTAAATATTTGTAAGAATTCTACAACAGCTTCAAAAGTTGCTTCATTAAACAATAGTATTGTCGGTTGTGGATTCCTAAAAGAACCTACATCTAATATTCTTCCCGCTGGCTCATCAGTAATATTATTAACCAGCACTAATTTTAATGTTTCTGCTAATTCATTTGCTAATTTAAATGACACCATGTATGTTATTTTTCAATGTTCTGGTAACACTGCTGGTCATTTTGCAAATTATAATTCAACTTCTAGTATAAGAACATTAACCATGTCTTTTTCTTCTCCTAGTGGTTGCTTTGATATGGTTTCATATGACAGATCATTGCTTGTTGATGCAACCGGAACGCCTGCAAATTCAGATGGATCTAGAGTGGATTACGACTGGAGTGGAAATGCAACTTATGCTAATGACGGGTGTTCTGCTCCAATAATTAATAACTCTGTAGATATTACTAGCAATAATTTAACGATTTGTCCAGGCGACACTTTACCATTAACATCAACAATTATAGGAAATCTCAATAATATTCAATGGATTGGGAACAATGGTAGTTTTTCATCTACATCTAATGCAAATACCAGCTATTACTCTGCTACAACTGATAACAATAATTTTTATGTTTATTTATCAGGAACAACAAGTTGTGGTGTAGTTTTAAAAGACAGTGTATTGGTTCAGATTGGTGGAAATGCTACACCTGTAACAATTACATCAGCAAAAACTGAACTGTGTAATGGTGATAGTATTTTACTTACTGCAAACGGAGCTGGTAATTATACTTGGAGCACAGGAAGTACATCAAATTCAATTTATGTTTCAAGTGCAGGAACTTATTCAGTTACAAGCACTTCTTCTTGTGGGAGTTCAAACGATAACATCACTATTACTAATGCTCCAACTTTTAGTTTTAATTTAACTTCTTCACAAAATCCAATTTGTAATGGAAGTTCAGCTAATTTAACTGTTACAACACTTACTGGAGCGCCAAATTACACATGGTTTAATGGTTCTGCTGGCACATCACAATCAATTCAAAATGCAGGTAATTATTATGTAATTGGTTATAACAATTGTTATCGTGATTCTCAATCTGTTTCAATTACTGTTATCAATCTGCCATCTATAAATATTACAAGTTCAAACCCAAATTTAGAAATTTGTAGTGGTCAGACTATTAATCTTACAGCAAACGGCTCTAACAATTATTTGTGGAATACTAGCGATACAACAACTACAATTACTGTAAATACTGCTGGAACCTATACAGTATCTTCGACGAATATGTGCGGTACTGATACCGAACAGATTATTATTACAAGCGGTACTGTTCCAAACGTTTTTATTAGTGGAGACTCTATTTTATGTAATAACGAAATTATTTATTTAACAGCTAATGGAACTGGAAATTTTTTATGGTCGAATGGCTCTCAAAATCAGACCACCAGTTTTAATAGCGGAGGTTTAATTTCGGTAACTGCAACGAACAACTGTGGTTCAACAACAGCATCTTACACCATTCAAGACCACAGTTTAAATGCAATGTTTACTTCTGATTATGTTTATGGTACAGATATTCCTACAATAATCAATTTCACAAATAATTCTTCAAATGCGACCAATTACTATTGGAATTTTGGGGATGGAGGTAGTAGTATTTTAGAACACCCAACTCATACTTATACAACAAACGGAGAATTTATTGTTATACTTACTGCTAGCAATCAATTTTGTGAGGATATTTTTGAATCAACATTCAATTTCGATACTCCAAATGGAGTATTTATTCCCAATGTTTTTACACCAAACAATGATGATGTAAATGATGTATTTGAGATAATTGGAGAGAACATTAAAGTAATAGAATGCCATATTTTTAATCGTTGGGGAGAGAAACTTTACTCGTGGGATAATTTAGCTGGTTTTTGGGATGGAAAATATAACGGGAAGTTTGTTACAGACGGCACCTATTTTTATGTAGCAAATATTGTTTGGAAAGACGATTCTAAAGAAACATTGAGAGGTCACATATCAGTTCTTAAATAAGGAAGTATGCATAGGATAAAAACAATACAAGATTTCCAAAAATTTTTACTCGTGATTTTTAGTGTAATAGTCCCAGTAATGATATTATTACTTCTATTATAATTAGAGCTCTAAAATTATAAACTCTTGCTCGAGAGGGTTTAAATACGGAGAAAGCTTATCAATAACTTCAAACCCTCCTAACAACAATAGCAAAGCTAAATTATCATGTCTTTCTTGTAAATAACCATTAGGAAAAAGTTTTTCCTTCACATTTTTAATTTGATTTATCGTTACTTCTTCCTTTTGTTTTTCTGCTTTTATCAATTTAGCCTCAATATTTTGTATCGATTTTAGCACTTTTTGTAGCTCAGCACTTATCATTGGTTTTAAAGAAGCATCAATAACTTCGGCTTTTTTAACCATTTCATCAAAAACAGCAGAAATCTGTTTTTCTTCATTTTTTAAATCCAAAACAATAGCCGAGCCTTCTTTTAAAAATTCATTGATAAATAAATTGGTATCGCCAAAAAGTTGATTAACCGAAATACCAATTTTATCGAGCTTCTTTTTACTCCCTGAATCTACAATTAAAGCCGAATTTCTTAGAACTAATAGTGGAAAACTTGTTTGATTTTTATCAAACATATCTTTTAATTGAAACCAATAAGCCAGTTCTCCACCACCGCCAATATAAGCTAGATTGGGTAGAATTTTCTCCTGATATAAAGGTCTCAAAGCAACATTTGGACTAAATCGTTCTGGAAACTTTTCTAATTCGGTAAGTATTTCTGCTTTTGAAAATTGAATCGACGAATTCAACACTTTATAACTATCGTTTTCAAAAACAATACGTTCTCTCAAATTGTCTTGTAAATAAAATAAATTGATTTCTCTAGGTGTAATCTGAGCTTTATACCCCAAACTAACCAATTGTTCAGTTGTTTGATTAATCGTTTTATAATTGTTGTGATTCAACAATTCATCTTTAAATTCATTAAACATTAATTGTTTTAATGCCTTATCATCCCCATCAATAACAACCAAGCCATATTCACCAAAAAGTGCATTTACAACTCCTCTAGTTGCTTGAGCAAAGGTATTTTCAGCAATATAATGCTTTTTAAAACCCGAAATTATTTTTTCTGCTTCTAGTCGATTCCCAAGTAATTCAACTAATTGAGTAAAAACCTTATCTATTCCAGATAATTTCATTTTACCAACAGCGCCTTCTTGTGTTTTTTCAAGCTCAACTTTATTACCAAACAAATTGAAATGATTAACCTCATCAAAATCATGATCTTCGGTTGCCATCCAATAAACAGGAACAAAATCTTGTTCAGGGTACTTTTGTTTTAATTCTTTAGCAAGATTGATTGCAGAAATTATCTTATAAATAAAGTAAAGTGGTCCAGTAAATAAATTCAATTGATGCCCTGTAGTAACTGTAAAACAATTATTCTGCTTTAATTTTTGGATATTATTGAGCGTTTTTTCAGTTGCTGCAACGCCATTGTATTGATTTTCTAGAGCTTGAACTAAAATTGCCCTATCAACAGGGAAATTAGTTCTTTCCTTAATTAAAATCTCAAATGATTTTATATTTACTGGTTGGTTGTAAAAAGGTGTTAATTCTTTCTTTTGATTCAAATAATCAACCATTAAATTGGAGAAATAGCCAGTTTGTTGATATGGTATTTTTGTACTATTCACAAATAACCCCAAATAAATCAAAGTCATCGGCATCAGTAATTTTTACCATGGTAAAATCACCCAAACGAACAAAATTAGATGCTTTTTCTACTAACACTTCGTTGTCTACTTCTGGCGAGTCAAATTCTGTTCTTCCTACAAAATAATCACCTTCCACCCTATCAAACAATACTTTAAATGTTTTACCAACCTTTGCTTCGTTTAATGCTAACGATATTCCTTGTTGAAGTTCCATTACTTCTGCAGCTCTTCTGTTTTTTTCTTTTTCCGAAACATCGTCTTTTAAAGCAAAAGCATGTGTATTTTCTTCATGTGAATAGGTGAAGACGCCAAGTCTATCAAATTGCATTTCTTTCACCCAATCCTTCATCTCTTCAATGTCCTCTTTCGTTTCTCCAGGAAACCCAACAATAAAAGTAGTTCTAATGGTAATACCTGGTATCAATTTCCTAATGTCGTTAACTAATGCAGTAGTATTTTCACGAGTTGTTCCTCTACGCATGGCTTTTAACATGTTGTTTGAAGCATGCTGTAAAGGAATATCCAAATAATTACAAATTTTAGGATTGTTTTTCATGGTTTCAATCACTTCCATCGGGAAACCCGTAGGGTAGGCATAATGTAAACGAATCCATTCAATTCCTTCAACCTTACAAAGCTCCTCAAGTAAAGCAGAAAGCTTACGTTCTTTGTAAATATCTAAACCATAAAAAGTAAGTTCTTGTGCAATTAAAATTAACTCTTTAACTCCTTGTTTAGCCAAATTCTCAGCTTGAGTTACCAATTGTTCAATTGGAGTTGAAATGTGTTTCCCTCTCATCAAAGGTATAGCACAAAAAGAACAAGGTCTATCGCAACCTTCCGATATTTTTAAGTAAGCATAATGACTTGGAGTCGTAATAATACGTTCTCCAATTAACTCATGTTTATAATCGGCATTTAATGTCTTTAACAACTTTGGTAATTCACGAGTACCAAAAAATGCATCTACATCTTTTATTTCTTCTTCTAAATTATCTTTGTATCGTTCCGACAAACATCCTGTAACATACAATTTATCAACTAACCCTTCTTTCTTTGCATCGGCGTACCTTAAAATAGTATCTATTGATTCTTGTTTGGCATTATCAATAAAACCACAAGTATTGATAATAACAATAGCAGCGTCGTTTTGTTCCGATTCATGTTCAACTTCAAAACCATTGGCTTTAAGCTGAGTCATGGTTACTTCCGAATCAAAAAGATTTTTTGAGCAACCTAAGGTAATTACGTTGACTTTATTTTTTTTTAGAGTTTTGGTTTTCATGAACTTAAACTTGAAATAATGATTAAATCTTACTTATTCTTTAAACAAAGAATCAACAAATTCAAACTTATTAAAAGCTTGCAAATGCTCCATTCCTTCTCCAACACCTATGTATTTAACAGGTATTTTAAATTGGTCAGAAATACCAATAACTACTCCACCTTTGGCCGTCCCATCTAACTTAGTAATTGCCAAAGCATTGATTTCTGTAGCTAACGAGAACTGCTTAGCCTGTTCATAAGCATTCTGACCTGTTGAACCATCTAAAACCAATAAAATTTCGTGAGGAGCATTTGGAATAACCTTTTTCATTACATTTTTAATCTTACTCAACTCATTCATTAAGTTAATCTTATTATGCAATCTACCTGCTGTATCAATAATAACTACATCAGCATTTTTAGCTTTTGCCGATTGTAATGTATCAAACGCAACCGATGCTGGGTCGGCGTTCATTCCTTGTTCAACAATAGGCACATCAACACGACTAGCCCAAATTTTAAGTTGGTCAACTGCTGCTGCTCTAAATGTATCGCCTGCACCAAGTATTACCGATTTCCCTTGTTTTTTAAATTGATAAGCTAATTTTCCAATAGTAGTGGTTTTCCCAACACCATTAACTCCAACAACCATAATAACATAAGGTTCATCTTGTTTTGGAATAGTGAAATCGACAAAATTGCCTGAGTTGTTTTCTTCAAGTAATGATGCTATTTCATCACGTAATACTTGATTTAGCTCCGAAGTTCCTAAATATTTATCTTTTGCAACTCTAGCTTGTATTTTTTCAATAATTCTTAACGTAGTTGTAACACCAACATCCGATGAAATCAAGATTTCTTCTAAATTATCCAACACATCATCATCAATAGACGATTTTCCCGCTATTGCTTTTGATATTTTAGAAAAAAAACCTTGTTTGGTTTTATCGAGGCCTTTGTCTAAAACTTCTTTTTTGTCTTTCGAAAATATATTAAAAAAGCCCATAATTAAAATAAAAAAAGCTTCTTTCTACATGGAAAGAAGCTTCAATTTACACATATTCAGTGAATTATTTCTTTGATAAAAACTCTTGTACTTTATCATTTGGAACGATACCTTGCTCGAAAGTATATGCTCCTGTTTTTTCTGATTTAACCATTTTAATAACTTTGGTTAAACTCTTTCCTGCTTTCTGTAACGAAGCTACTGTTTTCTTTGCCATAACTTAAATTATTTAATTTCTCTGTGAACAGTTACTTTTTTAAGTATTGGATTATACTTTTTCAACTCCATTCTATCAGGAGAATTTTTTTTGTTTTTAGTTGTAATGTATCTTGAAGTACCTGGCATACCGCTTTCTTTGTGCTCCATACACTCCATTATAACTTGAACTCTATTACCTTTTTTTGCCATGATTGGTCTCTTTAATTTTTTACGGACTGCAAATGTAGTATTTTTTTTATTATCTCAAATTATTATTAAATAATATTTACTTCCCTTTCCAATTCAATTCCAAATGTGTTTTGAACAGATTTAATGATTTCTTCTGATAATTGATAAATCTGATAGCCAGTTGCACCACCGTAATTTACTAAAACCAAAGCTTGTTTAGCATGAACACCATAGTCTTCAATTCGCTTCCCTTTCCATCCGCAAGCTTCTATTAACCAACCAGCTGCTATTTTAAATGTTCCATTATTTTGCAAGTAATATGGCATAGAAGGGTACTTTTCTAATAACTCATTCTTTTTAACAAAAGATATGATTGGGTTTTTGAAAAAACTTCCTGAATTTCCAATCTCTTTTGGATCTGGTAATTTACTTGTTCTAATATTTATTACTGCTTTACTAATGTCTTTAATGGTTGGATTGATTACTCCCATACTTTTCAACTCATCTTCAATTGCACCATAGGAGCTATTAATTTTTGCTTTTTTTGACAACTGGAACGTTACTGAGGTGATAAAATATTTACCTTTTTGTGTTGTTTTAAAAATACTGCTTCGATAATCAAACTCGCATTGTGCATTCGAAAACTTTTGAATAGAAAAATCTTCTAAATTCAATGCTTCAACCTCTGTAATAACATCTTTTACTTCTACACCATAAGCACCAATATTCTGCATAGGGCTGGCGCCCACAGTACCAGGAATTAATGATAAATTTTCAATTCCAGACCAATTTTTTTCTACACAAAACATCACAAACTCATGCCAAACCTCTCCTGCTCCAACTTTTAAAACAATCTCGTCGTTATTTTCAGCAATAACATCAATTCCTTTTAAATTATTTTTCACAACCAAGCCATTAAAGTTGTTTGTAAAAAGCATGTTGCTTCCTCCTCCTAAAATCAATAATTCATTTGTATTTTCGAGAAGTATACTCTTTAATTCGTCAACAGTATTAACTTCAACAAACAAATTTGAACTCACATCAATTCCAAATGTGTTATAAGGTTTTAAAGAAATGTTATGTTGAATTGTTGGCAATTTTGATTATATTTTTTCGATAAGCACCACCGCATAAGCTGAAACGCCTTCTTCTCTGCCTTCAAAACCAAGTTTTTCGGTAGTTGTAGCTTTAATGGAAACGTCATCTTCATCAACTTGTAAAAGTTGTGCCAAAACAGTTTTCATTAATGGGATGTGTGGATTAATTTTAGGTCTTTCAAGTGCAATAGTTGCATCAACATTTCCAATAGTAAATCCTTTTTCGGAAATTAATTTTACTACATCTTTTAACAGAATTTTACTATCAATACCTTTATAGACATTATCTGTAGGAGGAAAATGAAATCCAATATCTCGTAGATTGGCAGCTCCAAGCAAAGCATCACAAATGGTATGAATTAACACATCGGCATCAGAATGACCTACAGCACCCTTTGTATGAGGAATTTTAATCCCTCCCAACCAGAAATCTTCTCCTTCCTTTAATTGATGAACATCAAAACCAAAACCTACTCTAATTTTCATTGGTTAGTTTTCTTCTTTTTGCTTTTTAAAATCATCGAAATTAAACATTAACGAAAATCTTAATGTTCTGTCTAACGGATTGTTTTGAGTTGTTGCAATTAAATATGACATATCAATAGTAAATACACTCATTCTTAATCCTAAACCAGCTGTTATATATTTTCTATTACCTTTAGTAACATGCTCGGTAAAATAACCCGCTCGTACTGCAAATTGCTTATTATACCAATATTCCAAACCTGCCGAAATGTTATACTCTCTAAGCTCCTCAGTCATACCACCTGGAGCATCATAAAATGACTGAGCAATTCCACTCATAATACCAACATTAGGATCCATTCCTGATTCGATGGTTGGCTCATTGGTTACAGGATCAAGTACAGGACTTCCTGAAGCATCTTTTTTATAAATTGGCGGTGTTGGTACTAATAATTTGTTTACGTCTGCAACTATTGCAATCGAGTTATAATCATCCAACACAAATGCTAAAGATGTTCCCAACTTCATATTGATTGGGATAAAATCTTTGTTTGCATCATCTGTGTAAGAAATTTTTGCTCCAATGTTAGATAAATTCAACCCAAAATTGAGAATAGTGTTTTGACCAAATAATTCAATATCTGGATTGGTATAAAAAGCACTAACATCCACTGCAAAGGAAGTCCCTGCTCTAGTATTTGAACCACTAACATCTATCCCTCCTGTAAGGTTGGAATAAATATATCGCGCAGCAATACCTCCTGATAGTTTATCTCCTAATTTTCTTGAATAAGCTACATCCACAGCAAACTCATTAGGTCGAAAATCTCCTAAAGCATTTCCCACATCATCCGTAAATTTAATATCACCCAATGAAAAATATCTTAATGAAGCTCCTAGCGTGTGATCTTTACCCAATTTCTTATAAAAACTTACATACGACAAACTAATATCAGGCACCAGCCTTCTCAACCAAGGAGAATAAGAAATAGACAGTCCCATATCCTTATCTATGAAGGCTAATTTTGCAGGATTCCAATGTATTGAATTTGCATCTGGAGAAATAGCAACACCAGCATCACCTAGAGCTCCCGATCTAGAATCTGGAGCGATTAACAAAAAAGGAACTGCTGTTGTAATTGTATTGAGTTGTAAGTCACTTCTTCCTAGGGTACTTTGCGATTTCACACTTAATAACGAGACACTTAAAGCAACTACTAAAAAACTTTTTTTCATTTATTAATTTTATAAGAAAAGCAAATATACACTAAATTCATATCTACTTTTTAAATTTTTAAAACACATCAAACGAGATGCATTTGATATTATTGTCCTATCGTAAAATAACTAACTTTTCATATTTGTCAGCTAACGACATATTCTCTGCTCTAACTTTTAAATGATACACATAAACACCTCTAGCAAGTCTATCGCCATAATCATCTAATCCATCCCAAGTAATTGAGGTTGATCGAAACCCTTCACTAAAAATATTTTGTTCAAGTGTTTTAACTAGTTTTCCTGAAACAGTAAATATTTGTACTTGAACATACATGGGTTTATTAGCTTGATTGTGTTCAAACCAAAATTCTGTATGCGTTGTAAAAGGATTTGGGTAGTTATATACCCTACTCAACACTACATCTT
The DNA here is from genome assembly GCA_020635795.1 of Flavobacteriales bacterium. NCBI lineage: Bacteria > Pseudomonadati > Bacteroidota > Flavobacteriia > Flavobacteriales > Flavobacteriales bacterium. Next base: position 413,186 of record JACJZD010000001.1, on the reverse strand, counting down.
TAGCTTTTACAACATTAAACTCTGTAGTAACTTCTTTGGAATTATTATAAACATCCCAAACTTTTAAGGTCAGCTTATGTCGCCCCTCTTCAAGATCCGTAAATGGAAAACGAATAACTCCTTTTTGATAGCTATTTAAATCTGCTTCGTAATAATTATTTAAGATAAAAGCATCGTCTGTTTTATCGTCCAATACAGCAACAATATCATGTCCAATGCCATTCCCTACCATATTTATACCATTCAAATCACTCACATACGCGAGTAAAGATGGATTTTCATCTGTCAACCCTCCAAATACAAAAGATTTATCATTCATATATAACTCCACATCTGGTCCTTCATTATCAGCAACATAATTATCAGCAGTGCCACCTATATAAAATTCTGTAAAATATCCGTTAGCATCTTCTACTTGATTTTCGGCATAATAACTAAGTTTTCCTTTTCCGAAATTGTAAGCTATATCTTTTGGCACAACAAATGAGAAAGAAAAATCGCCATTTGTAACACTAGCTTTCCCTTTAAACAATTTGCTTATTTGAGAATCAAACACAAAAGGTTGTCCTCCATCATTTTTAAGAGTTGTAATTGTTTTACTCTTATCAAAAACTGTAGGGTAAATAGTTCCATTATAACTCGTCAGCTTCACTCCATTTTTGTCTTGCACATATCCTTCAATTGTAACTTTTTGTAATGCTTTAATGGTGTCTAATACAGTTGTAATTGATGCACCATTAAGCGCTGTTGTTTTAACATCATGCTTAGGGTAGACAAGTGTTAAAGCAGGATCACCTAATAAGGTGAAGTTTCTGTTATTTGAGTTAGAAGCATTTAAGTTTTTTATTTCCATAAATATTTCTCCAATAGTTTTCTTTTCACCATTTACTTCTGTAAATACTTTACGAAATAAATCTTGATTTAAGGCGAAATTAGGACTTGAAAAAACCAATCGAACCGTCGTAAATAAAGCTATACCTCCAGTTTTATTAGTTAAAACCAACTCTCCAGCAGAAGTTCTTTTAGGATCATCAAATCGACTAAATTCGCAGGTAGCAGTAACAACAAGTGGAAGATTACTTGTTTTTTGTAAGTTATTAATATCCCCAACCGTTAAAACACGTTCATGAGCCCAGCCAGTTTCTCCTCCATGCCCTGTATAATTTAATATTAAAGAACCTTCTTCAAAAGCCTTGATTATTTCTTTATTTACATCTGGATAACGAGTTCCTCCAGGAGTAGATTCTTGCTTAAAGGCATCAAAGAATATTTTATAAGGATTATACTCTGGATTACTACTTTCAATCATTCCTGCTAAAAAATCCGACTGCCTCATGTGTTCATTACTATCTTCATCATCCCCAATAAATGTAATTTCATTTCTCCAATCACGCATTGTAGATGGATTATAATAATTTAATACTTTATTGGTAACATTATCCGCTTCTGTTTTATTTTTCACGGGAAATCTACCTATCCCTATATCTACCAACTCAACACCTGCCGACCATTTCCCTTCATTATCATCCAATAAACCAAAATAATCATCAGTAACTAACGAGCCTATTATTCCAAGCGAATTTGTTGACTGGTAAGTTGGAATAAAATTAGTGTTCCCTGAAATTCTGTTCTTGTTATCATACGAACCATCTCCAAAAAGTAATAGATATTTTGGTAATTCACTAGCTACAGTAGCTCTATCATAAAACATTTTCATAAAACTTCTTATGGCTACTGGGTCTTGAGACCCAGATGAAAACTCATGATAAACCTGAGTAGGAGTAACCACTACAACATTCATTCCCTCTTGCCTATGAAAATCAGCAATTTGCTCTGCTTGTACTAAAAAATCTGGGTGACTAACAATAACATAGTCTTGTTGTGACAATCCATGTAAATTTTGGTTATCTATCTTTCCAAAAGGATAAACTTGAGTTTCATAACTATTCGTTAAAGCCACAAACTCCCTTAATGTGTCCGTATTCGCAACAAATGATATAGAATTACCCTGAACAAATTGCTGTCCCTTAACATTTAAAGGATCTGTTATATCCCATATTTTAATCACATTAGCCGCATTAGATATATTAAACTGACTAATGTTTCCAGTACCAACAGAATTGACATCTCTAAAAAAGAGCTGATTTCCAACCATACTTAGGTTTCTTCTTGCATTTAACTCTATTTTATCAAGCCAAGCTACAGATGAAGAACTTGGTTTATTATAATTTACTTTTACGTTAATTAAATCTGAAGAGGGAATAAAACTAAATGTTCCGCTACCGTTGTTCGCATATTGACAACTATAACAACTCAATGTAATGGTGTTGAAGTTTATTGCTACACCACTACCTCCTGATGTAACATTAAAAGCACTAGCTACACCACTTCGTCCTGCACCACTAACATTGACATTAACTGGGCTAGACACATCAATATTTGACACATTAAACACAAAATCATATTCTGTTTTTACATCAAACATTTCACCATACCAATCCTGACCCGATTTTATAAGATTTAAATTATCCTTTTCATAATATTGATACTCACTAAAAGTATTAACTACTTTATTAGGCAATAATGAATTAGCACTTGTACTTATTCTTTTTGGAGACTCATTAGTAGAAGATGTTGTAATAAAATAATATGATGTATCACAATATCTATTCAATTGATGGTTAAACAAATTAGTACTAGTATTTAGTGTTTTGGAATGTGGGCTTTGTCCAAAAAACAAAATATAATCGGTAGAATTAAAAACACCATCATTTTCTCCTTCGATATGAATTGAATTCTGCTTCAAATCATCATGTCTATATTGCGAATTAACTTCTGGCAACATTTTACCACCATTACCATAAATTTTAATAGTTTGTGGATTAATGTTATCAACATCTAACCCTAAGTTTTTCAAGAACGAATAATCTAATTTAAAAACTCCATCTTTTGTAACAGCAATTTTATACCAATCTCCAGAAGCGAGAACAGAATTTTGAACAGTAGACTTATTACTTGATTTATTTGTTAAGTTTCTACCTCTAGTAAATAGCTTAATTTGAATCCTTATTACTTTTTGATAAACACCCAATGTTTTATTATATACAATTGGTACAAAGGAAACTATTCCATAATTCTGTTTTTTACTAATAGAATTTGAAAAATTTATATTAATTTGATTTCCTATAAAAGACAATCCTGATACATGTTCTACTTCAGTGGACTTTAAGCTTTCATATTCAACATTTACAAGTTCTATATCGTAAATTTCTTGAGCACCTAGATTAATCTGTTTAGAATAAAAAGCCAAAAAATCTTTTTGATCATCTAACTGAGCATAATCAAAAGAAAAAAACGTTTTTTTGTTTCCATCTAAAAAATCATTTGTAACATTTTCATGCCACACAATTTTTTCATCTATTATATTTATTTGTGAAAATAATACCGCAGGTACGAAAATGAATAAGAAAATAAGTAATTTCATCTTAATTATTAAAGATTTTAGCAAATTTACGTTTTATAAAATCGTTATTTTACAATAAGGTTTATGAAAAACGCAACATTTTTTCAAATATTGTTTTTAAAAGTATTTCAAATTTAATACATTTGGAACTTCGTAAAACATTTTTACGTAAAAGTGTTTGTATGAAAAATAAGTTTATGTGGAAAAAATTTATAAGTAAACAGTTATCGTTTGTCGCTTTAATGCTGATAACGGTAAATCTTTTTGGACAAGACCCGGAGTTTACTCAGTTTTATGCAAACCCGTTATACCTTAACCCTGCATTTGCTGGATCAGCCAACTGCCCTAGAGTTTCTTTAAACTACCGTAATCAATGGCCTGGTATTAGCGGTTCATTTATAACTTACAGTGCATCTTACGATCAACACGTTGATAACTTATCTGGTGGTGTTGGCTTATTAGTTTGGAACGATAGAGCTGGAGAAGGTACATTAAACACAACTAATGTTAGTGGTATGTATTCATATCAACTTCCTGTTACTCGTAGATTCTCTATCAAAGCTGGACTACAAGCTACTTGGGCGCAAAAATCAGTTGATTGGAGCAAATTAACTTTTGGCGACATGATTGATGCTAGAAGAGGTTTTGTATACAATACTAATGAAGTTAAAAGAGATGCTCCATCAAACTATGTAGATTTTTCTGCTGGGATTTTAGGTTACAGCGATAAATATTTTGTTGGAGTAGCAGTTCATCACCTAACTGAACCTGATGAATCTGTGATAAAAGGAGAAAGCCCACTACCAAGAAAATATACCTTCCATGCTGGGGCAGTAATCCCGTTAGAAGGTAAAGGAGATGTCGCAACATTGTCTCCAAATATTTTATTTAGAATGCAACAAGATTTTAGACAAATAAATTTTGGTATGTATTACTCAAAAGGACCAATTATTGGTGGTTTATGGTATAGAAATTCAGATGCCTTTATCACACTTGTTGGTATTCAAACAGGAATAATGAAATTTGGATATAGTTACGATATTACTATATCAGATCTTACCAATAAAACAGCAGGTTCTCATGAGCTTTCTTTAGGGTTACAGTTTGACTGTAAACCTAAAAAGAGAAAATTTAGAACAATAAGTTGTCCTTCTTTTTAGTTTATTATATATTTGCATAACGTAAATCATTTCAATTATGAAACTTAGACAATTAAATTCGTTAATATTTATATTCTCTGTGTCGTCTATTATGTTTTTTACTTCTTGTAAGAGAGAACAGTCTGGCGCTACTGGTTGGGAGTATAACAACCCTAAAAATGGTGGTTTTCAAAAAGTTCCTTATTTAGAACAAGAAACTGGACCTGGTTTAGTTCTTATTGAAGGTGGGCGATTCACTATGGGTAGAGTTGAACAAGAAGTTAATTACGATTGGAACAACATACCTAGAACTGTAACGGTTTCTTCTTTTTATATGGATGAAGTTGAAGTTACTAATTTTTTCTATTTAGAATATTTATATTGGTTAGAAAGAGTTTTTAGTGCTGACTATCCAGAAGTACACCACAAAGCTTTACCTGACACACTAGTTTGGAGAAGTAAATTGGCTTATATGGAGCCTTATGTTGAATTCTATTTAAGGCATCCAGCTTATAGAGATTATCCTGTTGTTGGTGTAAATTGGCTACAAGCTAACGACTTCTGTTCTTGGAGAACTGATCGTGTAAACGAGTTAATATTGATTAGAGAAGGTTTATTTGAACATTATCCAAACCAAATTAATGAAGATAACTTTAATACTAAAGCGTATATGGCTGGTCAGTATGAAAGTGGAAAAAGAGTTGATGGAATTCCTGATTTAAATCCTAACATGGAATATAGAAATGTTAGAATGGAGGATGGTATTTTATTACCTGAATATCGTTTACCTACAGAGGCAGAATGGGAATATGCTGCTTATGCATTAATTGGAAATACCATTGATGAATTAATTCCAGATAGAAAATTATACCCTTGGAATGGTCATGCTGTAAGAAATTCAAACGAAAATTACATCGGTCAAATTTTAGCTAACTTTAAACGTGGTCAAGGTGACAACATGGGAGTTGCTGGAAAGCTTAATGATAATGCTGATGTTACTGCCCCTGTATATGCATACTGGCCAAATGATTATGGCTTATATAACATGGCAGGTAATGTATCCGAATGGGTAATGGACGTTTTCAGACCATTATCAATGGAAGATAACGATGATTTTAGACCATTTAGAGGTAATGTTTATCAAACAAAATTATTAGATGAAGATGGTGCTATTGCAGAAAAAGACAGTTTAGGTAGACTTATTTACAGAAATGTTGACCCTCAACTTGATAACCTACAAGCTAGAAGAAACTATAGAAAAGCTGATAACATTAATTATGCTGATGGTGATTGGGAATCAAACATTAATTGGAGTCAGGGCGACATGGGGAATAATCCTGACTTCGACAAAGAAAATCCAGCATTATCGATGTACCAGTTTGGAGAAACTACACGTGTAAGTGATAAAGCTAGGGTTTACAAAGGAGCATCTTGGAAGGATAGAGCTTACTGGGCTGTACCAGGAACAAGAAGACATTTATTGGAAGATCAATCTACTTCTTTTATTGGATTTAGATGTGCTATGACAAGAGTTGGTAGTCCAGTTGGTTTAGGATATTAACATCAAAATACTAATTACTTTAAAAAAACCCTTCTGAAAATTTCAGAAGGGTTTTTTATTTTTACATTATGATGAAAATAGCCGAACTCTATCAGATTTATTTAAAACATCCTATCATTTCAACAGATACAAGAAAAATTACTGAAGGATGTATATTTTTTGCATTAAGAGGTGATAACTTTAATGCCAACGAATTTGCTCAAGAAGCAATAGACAAAGGTGCTGCCTACGTTATTGTTGACGAGCCTCAAAAAATATCATCTTCACAATGTATTTTAGTTCCCGATGTTTTAACCACTTTACAAGAACTAGCAAATTTCCACAGAAATCAATTCAAAATTCCATTCATAGGAATAACAGGGTCAAATGGTAAAACAACAAGCAAAGAATTGGTAAATGCGGTATTAAGTCAAAAATATAAAACTAGCTTTACACAAGGCAATTATAATAACCACATAGGAGTACCCTTAACATTATTATCTATACCATTAGATTGTGATATAGCAATTATTGAAATGGGAGCAAATCATATTGGCGAAATTGGAGCATTATGCGAGATTGCAGAACCAAATTATGGGGTAATTACCAACATTGGAACTGCTCATATTGAAGGATTTGGAAGTCGTGAAGGAATAATTACCGGAAAAAGCGAACTCTATAAGTTCATTTCAAAAACCAATGGAACCTTATTCGTTAATCAAAATGATAACCTCTTAGTTTCTTTATCAAAAGAAATTAAAACAGTACAATATTCTACTGCAGATATCAGTGACTTTCATTTCAATCCTTTTATCACTTTCAATTACAAAGATGTTACAATATCTTCACAATTGTACGGCGAATATAATTTACCAAACATTTTATTAGCTATTACCGTTGGTGAATATTTTGGAGTATCAGTAGCACAAATTAAGACTGCACTCGAAAATTATGTTTCAAATAACAACAGATCTCAAATAGTAAGGCTAAGCCATCACACATTGTATTTGGATGCCTACAATGCAAACCCATCTAGCATGAGTGTTGCTATTGATTCTTTTAACTCTATTCATTCTACTAATAAATTACTTATTCTTGGCGATATGCTGGAACTCGGCAACGTTAGTGAAAAAGAACATCAGCTAATAGTTGATAAAATCTTTCAATTAAGCTTAACCGCTTTATTTGTAGGAAATGAATTTCAAAAAATAACAAACAAGTATAATTTCAATTTTGTCAAAAATACAGATGAGGCTATTTTGTTTTTAGAATCTAGGCTTAAGAATTATTCCAATATTCTCATAAAAGGTTCAAGAGGGATTCGACTAGAAAAAGTCGCAGAATATATACAAAAAAAGGAGGCTTAAGCCTCCTTTTTTTGTATAATAAATTTGAAGTTATCTTAAAACAGCTCTTGAAATTACTATTTTTTGAACCTCACTTGTTCCTTCATAAATTTGAGTGATTTTAGCATCTCTCATCATTCTTTCTACATGATATTCTTTAACAAAACCGTAACCTCCATGAACCTGAACAGCTTCGGTAGTTACCCACATTGCAGTTTTAGAAGCAAAAACCTTTGCCATAGCACCCTCTTTATCAAAATTTTGTTTCTGATCTTTTAACCAGGCAGCTTTTAAACACAACAAACGAGAAGCTTCAATTTCTGTAGCCATGTCAGCTAATTTAAATGCAATAGCTTGGTGATTACATATTGCTTTACCGAAAGCTTCTCTTTCTTTAGAGTATGCCAAAGCTAATTCATAAGCTCCAGAGGCAATACCTAAAGCTTGAGAGGCAATACCTATTCTACCTCCAGAAAGAACAGTCATAGCGAATTTAAATCCAAACCCATCCTCTCCTATTCTATTTGCTTTTGGAACTTTAACATCATTAAATAATAAAGTGTGAGTATCTGATGCTCTAATCCCCATTTTATTCTCCTTTGCTCCAATCACAAAACCTTCCATTCCTTTCTCAACAATAAAAGCATTGATACCTTTATGTCCTTTTGCAACATCTGTTTGAGCAATAACAATATGATAAGAAGCTGAACCACCATTAGTAATCCAATTTTTTGTGCCATTTAACAAATAATAATCCCCCTTATCAATTGCAGTTGTTCGTTGAGAAGTTGCATCTGAACCAGCTTCTGGTTCAGATAAACAAAAAGCACCAATTTTTTCACCTTTAGCACATGGAACTAAATATTTTTGTTTTTGCTCTTCTGTACCGTATTTTTCAATTCCCCAACAATATAAAGAGTTATTTACCGACATTACAACAGAACAAGAAGCATCAACTTTACTAATTTCTTCCATTGCAAGCACGTAAGAAATCGTATCCATTCCTCCACCACCATATTTTGGGTCAACCATCATACCTAAAAAGCCCAATTCTCCTAATTGTCGAATTTCTTCTTTAGGAAACTGTTGTTTTTCATCTCTTTCAATAACCCCTGGCTTTAACACATTTTGAGCAAAATCTCTTGCAGCATCTCTAACTGCAATATGTTCTTCTGTAAGTTCTATATTCATTTGTTTAATTTTTATATTTTTGAAGGAGTGCAAATTTAATTCTTTAAATCAAAATTTCAAATTTTATGGAGACTTATCGTGTAATAGGTGTAATGTCGGGAACGTCATTAGATGGAATTGATTTGGCACTTTGTAACTTCATTAGAAACGACCAGAAACAATGGTCTTTCGAAATCATTAAATCAGCAACCATAGTGTATAATCTTAATATGAAACAAAAATTGAAAGATGCCATACATTTTTCAGGTTTTGAATTAATGTTATTGCACAATGAAATTGGAGATGTAATAGGGCAATCGGTTAATAATTTTATTGCAGTTAATAATATTTCTAAAAAAGAAATTAATTTCATTTCTTCTCATGGACATACCATTTTTCATCAGCCATCTAAAAATATCACTACTCAAATTGGCAATGGTGCAAATATTTCAGCCATAACTAAACTACCTGTAATTTGTGATTTTAGAAGTGCTGATGTCGCATTAAATGGGCAAGGTGCTCCTCTTGTTCCTATTGGAGATAAATTACTTTTTTCAGAATATGATTTACGATTAAATTTGGGTGGAATAGCAAATGTTTCTTTTGAAAATGATAAAAAAATAGTTGCTTATGATATTTGCCCTGTAAATATTGTCTTAAACAAGTTGGTTGAATCCCTCAATTTAAATTACGACAATGAAGGCGAAATTGCTCGCTCTGGTAAATTAAACTTGGCACTTTTAAAAGAACTGAATGAATTAAGTTTTTACAAATTAACCCATCCAAAATCATTAGGTATAGAGTGGGTAGAAAAGGAAGTGTTTCCCATTTTGAATAATTACGAAATTGAATTAAATGAAAAGTTAAGAACATTTGTTGAGCATATTGCTATACAAATCTCTAAAAGTATTATAGGAAAAAACAAATCAGTTTTAATTACAGGTGGAGGAACATATAACACCTTTTTAATTGATAGACTTAAAGAAATTTGTTCAAATAAAATAGTTATTCCAAAAAAACAAACCATTGAATTTAAAGAAGCTTTGATATTTGCATTTTTGGGTGTTCTACGCTATCGTAACGAGGTTAATTGCATATCATCAGTTACTGGTGCAACATTTAATAATGTTGGAGGATGTATTTATAAAGTCTTCTGATTTTTTTAAATCAATAAAGTTTATTTATATTTGAAAAATTGATAATCAAACCTAATTATAATATATAATGAGTGAAGAAAAAGAAGCTTGGGGTTCGCGTATTGGACTTATTTTAGCAATGGCAGGTAATGCTGTTGGGTTGGGAAATTTTTTACGTTTTCCAGTGCAAGCAGTTCAAAATGGTGGTGGTGCTTTTATTATTCCTTATTTAGTTTGTTTCTTATTAATGGGTATTCCATTATTATTTGTTGAATGGTCGAGCGGAAGATATGGAGGGCGATTTGGAAACCATAGCACACCATACATCTTGGACTCAATGGTTAAAGGTCGGATTCTGAAATACATTGGTGTTTTTGGAATATTCACAAATATAGCTGTAGTTTCTTATTACGCCTATATCGAATCATGGACAATGTCTTATGTATACCACTCAGTTGTAGGAAGTTTTAATGGCATGAGCCAAGGTGAAGTTGCTGGCTTTTTTAACTCATATGTAGATATAGGTCAAAGTACAACAGGAATACCTTACGAAGCTGTTTTATTTTACATTCTGTGTTTAGTCATTAATACTTATATCCTATCAAAAGGTTTGGGAGGTGTAGAAAAAGTTGCAAAAATTGGGATGCCTTTACTTATATTATTTGGAGTAGTTTTAGCAGTACGAGGTTTAACACTTGGTACATCTGGAGCTTCAGATATTTTCCCTGATGCAAACGCTCTTGAAGGAATTAACTTTTTATGGACACCACAATTTGACTCATTATTAAATCCAAAAGTTTGGCTAGCCGCTGCCGGTCAGATATTTTTCACATTATCTGTTGGTATGGGTACAATTCATTGCTATGCCGCTTATGTAAAAAGTAAAGATGATATCGCTTTAAATGCTGTTTCGGCTGGGTTTATGAATGAATTTGTTGAAGTAGTTTTAGGAAGTGCAATTGTTATTCCTATTGCTGCTGGGTACTTAGGTTTAGACTGGATAATTAATAATGCAGGATTTGGAATGGCTTTTCAAACAATGCCCTATTTGTTTCAACAATGGGGACCTACTTTAGCAGCTATTGCGGGTTTAATGTGGTTTGGATTGTTATTTTTTGCAGGAATAACAAGTTCGTTAGCCATGGGGACACCATGGATGGGTTTTATGCGCGATGAATTTGGATGGGGTAGAAATAAAGGAGCATGGTCTTTTGGAGCAATTGCACTTGTATTGGGACTACCAACAGTATTCTTTTTTCAAGAAGGCGTTTTTGATGATTATGATTATTGGGCAGGAACAGTCAGTTTAGTAATATTTGCATTATTTGAGGTTATACTTTTTGCTTGGATTTTTGGTATAGATAAGGGGTGGAAAGAACTAAATTCTGGTGCCGACATCAAGATTCCTGTTTTTTACAAATACGTTATTAAATATGTTACACCATTGTTGTTAGGTAGTGTTTTCATTGCAAGTGTTCCTGATATTGTAAATAACATATTACATAAAGATACGTACAACAATCATGCTTTTGCTGATGAATACTATGCCGAAAAATTTGGAAAAATAGACAGCCAAACTGCTACAGTTTTAGCTGTTGAATCCAATTTAATAAAATTTTCATTTGAAAATACTAAACAAAAATATGATAAAGCAACAAAAAAACCAGTTGAAGTTACCTTTACAGATTATACCGAATATACATTTAAAGAAAACCAGACACCAACAGTTAAAATTGGAGATGTAATTAAACCAGGAGATATAGTTGCCAAAGGTGATTTTACTAATAAGGTGTTCTATAAAAATATTGGTAGAATCTTGTTATTAGGTTTATTCATATTTATTTCAATTCTAGTTTATAAAGCTTATCATAAAAGAGTTAAAGAAGGGAGGGCAACATTATGAATTCATCAGCACTTATTACCATGATATTAGCACAGGGAATCGTTATTCTTGTTGCTGCATATTTTTTCATTAGAGTACTAAAAACGCCGCCAAAACCAGAGCCTGATTCGTATGAAGACAACGATGATGTGGTTGAAAGACAGCAGTAAGTAAATCATCAGTTTTTAGCTATGAACATTAAAGATTACTTTTCTTTTACCAAAGGTGAAAAAAGAGGGGTTGTCTTTTTGTTGGTGCTTATAGTACTATTTACAACTTCATTATTTTTTATAAAAAATTTCAAATCAAATTCAAGTACAAATTTTTCGTCATTTGAAAATGAAATTGCTCAATTCGAAAATGAGCTGAAAACTCATTTATTTAATGATAGCATAGCTAGATTAAAACGTCAAACAATTAATTTTCCCGATAGTCTTTTTGATTTTAATCCAAACACCCTTAATGATAGTGATTGGATTAAACTTGGGTTTAAAGAATGGCAAGTTAAAACCATTAATAACTACAAAACAAAAGGTGGAGAATTTAGATATAAATCGGATGTAAATAAAATATATGGTATTACAGACACCTTGTATCAAATGTTGTTTCCTTACATTTTATTACCTGAAAAAACTGAAAAAGAACCTTTTCAAAATACATATACAAATAAGTCAGTTAATAGAAATTTTGAACCCTTCACAAAAAAAGAAGATGTTATTGTTGATATAAATTTAGCTGATACCACTGAATTCAAATCCATAAAAGGGATAGGTTCTGCTTTTTCAAAACGAATAGTAAAATATAGAGAGTCGCTTGGCGGGTTCACTTCAATAGAACAATTAAAAGAAGTTTATGGTATAAACAATGAGCTTTTCAACAACATAAAACCTTTTATTAAAATTTCTAACAAAAATCCAAACCTGATTAATATTAACAATGTTGATTTAGAAACATTAAAAAAACATCCATACATAGACTGGAAAATAGCAAAAACGATAATTGCTTATCGAAATAGTCATGGAAATTATAAAGATGTTGATGATATTAAACAAATTCACTTGGTAACTGACGAAATATATACTAAAATTGCACCCTATTTAACGGTTAAATAAAATGATAGAAGATAAACTAAAAAAAGTAATTCGAGATGTGCCAGATTTTCCAAAGGCAGGAATTATTTTCAAAGACATTACCCCTATCCTACTAGATGCAAAACTTACTAAAGAGGTGGTTTCTGAACTAGCAAAAACAACTCAATCTTTAAATTTAAATGCCATTGTTGGTATTGAAAGCAGAGGTTTTTGGTTTGGAATTATGTTGGCAAACGAGCTAGGAATTCCTTTTATTCCTATTAGAAAAAAAGGCAAATTACCTTATAAAACATTGTCCTACAAATACGATTTGGAATATGGTTCTGCCGAAGTAGAAGTTCATGAAGATGCTATTCAAAAAAACTGGAATGTGTTAGTTCATGATGATTTATTGGCGACTGGAGGAACAGCAAAAGCAGCATCAGAATTGATTTTAATGCAAGGTGGAAATGTTGCTGGATTTAGCTTTGTTGTAGAACTGGACTTCTTAAATGGAAGGACAGAGCTCTTGAAATACTCAAAAAATATAATTAGTTTAGCAAACTTTTAAAAAATAACCATGATAGATTTTAAATATACCGAAAATCAGCTAATGATTGCTGATATGATTAGAGAGTTTGGCGAAAAAAATATTCGTCCAAAAATGATGGAATGGGATAATGCACAAACATTTCCAATTGAAGTATTTAAAAAATTGGGCGAATTAGGCTTAATGGGCGCTGTGGTTCCTCAGGAATATGGAGGTTCAGGAATGAGTTATAACGAATACGTAACTGTTGTATCTGAAATATCTAAAATTTGTGGTTCGATTGGGTTATCTGTGGCTGCTCACAATTCGTTGTGTACCAATCATATTTTAATGTTTGGTAACGAAGAACAGAAAAAGAAATGGTTACCAAAATTAGCAACTGCTGAATGGATTGGAGCTTGGGGATTAACAGAACACAATACTGGCTCTGATGCAGGGGGAATGAATACTACTGCTAAAAAAGATGGTGACTACTGGATTTTAAATGGTGCAAAAAATTTTATTACTCACGCTATCTCTGGAAATGTAGCTGTTGTAATTGCAAGAACAGGAGAAAAAGGTGACTCAAGAGGAATGACTGCTTTTGTTATAGAGAAAGGAACTCCTGGTTTTTCATCTGGAAAAAAAGAAGATAAACTTGGAATGAGAGCATCAGAAACCGCAGAATTAATCTTTGCAGATTGTAGAGTTCATAATGATAATGTTTTAGGAAATGTAGGTGAGGGCTTTATCCAAGCAATGAAAATATTAGATGGAGGCAGGATTTCTATTGCATCATTAGGGCTAGGCATTGCAAAAGGTGCCTACGAAGCTGCTTTAAAATATTCGAAAGAAAGAGAGCAATTTGGAAAAGCAATTAGTGAATTTCAAGCTATAGCATTTAAATTAGCTGACATGGCTACAGAAATTGAAGCTGCTGAACTTTTAATCTTTGAAGCTGCCGATTTAAAGGACAGACATAAAGATGTAACAAAAGTATCTGCAATGGCTAAATATTATTCATCAGAAGTTGCTGTTAGAGTATCTACTGATGCTGTCCAAATTTTTGGTGGATATGGTTATACAAAAGAGTTTCCAGCAGAGAAATTTTACAGAGACTCAAAACTGTGTACAATAGGTGAAGGAACTTCAGAAATACAAAAATTAGTCATCTCAAGAGAAATTTTAAAATAAAATAAGGGATATTAAAAATAAATTGATAAATTTGCCACCCTTTAAAAATAATATTTAAACACAAACACAATGATAATTGTTCCAATAAAAGACGGAGAAAACATCGAAAGAGCTTTAAAAAAATACAAAAAAAAGTTTGAAAAAACTGGTGTTGTTAAAGAACTTAGAAACAGAAAACAATTCGATAAGCCTTCTGTAATTAACAGAGCTGAAAAAATAAAAGCGGTTTATGTTGAGAAGCTAAGAAAAGCTGAACAATAAAATTTTGTCTACCTTCTACTTAAAAGTAGTTTACCAAATAACTTTTTAATTTAAAATACGTTATTTAGTAAACTACTTTTTTTATGGATAAAATTGAACCATTTATAAATTACCTTCAGCACCAAAAAAGGTATTCTTTAAATACAGTTACTGCCTATAAAAAAGATTTAGAACAACTTTTTGATTACTCCTCCTCTACCTACCAAATTACCGACTCAAAAGAAATTACCTCAACAATAATTCGTTCATGGCTTGTTTACTTAAAAGAAAACGAACAAACTAACAGAACAATTATTCGAAAAATTTCTAGCATTAAAACCTATTTCAAGTATTTAAAAAAAAACGGATTTGTTACAGGAAATCCTTTTGCTAAAATTATTACACCTAAAACCAACAAACCCCTACCCGTATTCTTAAAACAAGAAGAAACAGTTGAACTATTTAATCCAGATTTATTTTCCAATAATTATGTTGGAGCAAGAGATATGATAATACTAGAACTTTTTTACTCTACTGGTATGAGACTTTCAGAACTAACATCACTAGAAACAAGTTCAATAAATTTATCACTAAATCAGATTAAAGTAATTGGTAAAAGAAATAAAGAACGTATAATACCAATTACATTAAATTTCAAAAATAAACTTGTACAATATATTGAACTGAAAGACAAAGAATTCGGTAACAATGAACTATTATTCCTAACGGAAAAAGGAAAAAAAATATATCAGAAACTTGTCTACCGTATAGTAAATTCTTACCTTAGTACAATAACAAGTAAAGATAAAAAAAGCCCACATATATTACGACATACTTTTGCAACACACATGCTTAATAATGGGGCTGATTTAAACACAATAAAAGAAATACTTGGGCACAGCAATTTATCAGCAACCCAAGTTTACACACATAATACAATAGAAAAATTAAAAAACATTCACAAACAGGCACATCCAAAAGCCTAAAATAGGAGGTTATATGAAAGTAAATTTAAAAATCAGTTCTCTTCATTTTGATGCAGACAGAAAACTATTAGAATTTGTACAAGAGAAAGTTGATAAACTTGGACATTACTATGATAAGATAATTGACGGCGACGTAATTCTTAAAATCGACAACAATAGTACAGGCGAAAATAAAATTGCAGAAATTAAATTATCAGTTCCAGGCAACGATATCTTTGCAAAAAAACAATGCAAATCCTTTGAAGAAGCCACAGATAGTGCGGTAGAAGCACTGCGAAGACAGTTAAAAAAACACAAGGAAAAACTTAACAAAGTGTAATTGAAAAAAAAATCAATATTAATATTTGATTAATATAAAAACTTTAATACATTTGCAGACCTTTTTAAAAAGAGGTCTGCTTTTTTTTGCAGTAGTAAAAAAAGCCACTATAGCTCAGTTGGTAGAGCAGCTGATTTGTAATCAGCCGGTCGGAGGTTCGAGTCCCTCTAGTGGCTCAGTTCTTTAAATAAATGAAATTGTTGGGGAAATACTCAAGCGGTCAACGAGGGCAGACTGTAAATCTGCTGGCCACGCCTTCGTAGGTTCGAATCCTGCTTTCCCCACAAAAATGCGAAAAATTAGCGGGAGTAGCTCAGCTGGCTAGAGCATCAGCCTTCCAAGCTGAGGGTCGCGGGTTCGAATCCCGTTTCCCGCTCTTTTTTTTCAGTATGTCGGTAAAGCCGACGTAGCTCAGTGGTAGAGCACTTCCTTGGTAAGGAAGAGGTCACGGGTTCAAGTCCCGTCGTTGGCTCTATTACATAGATTAATTAGTAAATAAAAGTTAATATAAATAGTATAATAAATAAACAAACCGAAAATCATGGCTAAAGCAAATTATGATCGTTCCAAACCACATTTAAACATCGGAACAATTGGTCACGTTGACCACGGAAAAACTACATTAACTGCTGCTATCACTACTGTATTAGCAAAAGCAGGTTTTTGTGAATTAAGAGATTTCGCGTCTATTGACAACGCACCCGAAGAAAAAGAAAGAGGTATTACAATTAATACTTCACACGTTGAATATTCAACTGCAAACAGACATTATGCTCACGTTGACTGTCCAGGTCACGCGGATTACGTTAAAAACATGGTAACTGGTGCTGCTCAAATGGATGGTGCTATTTTAGTTGTTGCTGCGACTGATGGTCCAATGCCACAAACTAGAGAGCACATTCTTTTAGGTCGTCAAGTTGGTATTCCAAGAATCGTTGTATTCATGAATAAAGTGGATATGGTTGATGACGCTGAATTATTAGAGTTAGTTGAAATGGAAATTAGAGAACTTTTAAGCTTCTACGAATACGATGGAGATAATGCTCCAGTAATCGCTGGTTCAGCTTTAGGCGCTTTAAATGGTGAAGAAAAATGGGTTCAAACAGTACAAGATTTAATGGATGCTGTTGATACTTATATCGAAATGCCTCCAAGAGATGTTGATAAGCCTTTCTTAATGCCAGTTGAAGATGTATTCTCTATTACAGGTAGAGGTACTGTGGCAACAGGTAGAATTGAAACTGGTGTTATTAACTCTGGTGAAACAGTTGATATCTTAGGTATGGGTGCTGA
The DNA here is from genome assembly GCA_020635795.1 of Flavobacteriales bacterium. Classification (NCBI taxonomy): domain Bacteria; kingdom Pseudomonadati; phylum Bacteroidota; class Flavobacteriia; order Flavobacteriales; species Flavobacteriales bacterium. Next base: position 395,879 of record JACJZD010000001.1, on the reverse strand, counting down.
AAAATTACAATCTACAGTAACTGGTGTTGAAATGTTTAGAAAAATATTAGACAGAGGTGAAGCTGGAGATAACGTAGGTCTTTTATTAAGAGGTATCGAGAAAACTGATATCAGAAGAGGTATGGTAATCGCTAAGCCAGGATCAATCACTCCTCACTCTGAATTTACTGCTGAGATTTATGTATTGAAAAAAGAAGAAGGTGGACGTCACACTCCATTTCACAACAAATACAGACCTCAATTTTATATCAGAACAACAGACGTAACAGGTGAAATTTTCTTAGCTGAAGGTAGAGAAATGGTTTTACCAGGTGATAACGTATCTATTACTGTAAAATTGATTGTACCAGTTGCAATTAACAAAGGTTTAAGATTTGCGATTAGAGAAGGTGGAAGAACTGTTGGTGCAGGTCAAGTAACTGAGATTATAAAATAGTTATATTTTAAAATTCAAGTTAAGGTGTCCTTATACGGGACACCTTTCTTGTCTTTATAAAATTTACGGGTGTAGCTCAATTGGTAGAGTAGTGGTCTCCAAAACCATTGGTTGGGAGTTCGAGTCTCTCCACCCGTGCAAGTAAAAAAGAAATTAAAATTATATGGCAAAAATAGGAACATATATTAAGGAGTCAACTGACGAATTACTAAACAAAGTATCTTGGCCAACTTGGCCAGAGCTACAAAGTAGTGCTGTTATAGTATTAGTTGCTTCAGTAATTTTTGCATTAATTATCTATCTAATGGATACTTCTTTTAGTAATTTAATGAAATTCATTTACGGGTTATTTTAAAAAATTATGGCAGAGAATAGCAAAAAGTGGTATGTAGTTAGAGCCATTAGTGGAAAGGAAAATAAAATAAAAAAATACATCGAAGATGAGATTGTAAGAAATAAATTATCTGATTATGTATCTCAAATTTTAATTCCTACAGAAAAAGTATACCAAATTAGAAATGGTAAAAAAATAAACAAAGAGAGAAGTTTTTTTCCTGGATATATTTTAATTGAAGCAGATTTAATTGGTGAAGTTCCTCACGTAATTAGAAATGTAAATGGAGTGATTGGATTTTTAGGTGCTGAAAAGAAAGGAGATCCACTTCCATTAAGACTATCTGAAGTAAACAGAATCTTAGGAAAAGTAGATGAATTAGCCGAAAGTACAGAAGAAATGACTATTCCTTTTGTTATTGGTGAAAATGTTAAAGTGGTTGATGGTCCATTTAATGGATTCTCAGGAACAATTGAAAAACTGAATGAAGAGAAACGTAAGTTAGAAGTAATGGTTAAGATCTTTGGTAGAAAACAACCATTAGAATTAAGTTTCTTACAAGTAGAGAAAGAAAGTTAAAAATGCGTAATTAATCGTACAAATCTCATCACATATATAATGCTTCCAAGTGAGACGAGTACAAACTAAATAGTAAATACAATGGCTAAAGAAATAAGTGGATTAATTAAATTACAAATTAAAGGAGGAGCTGCCAATCCATCTCCACCAGTAGGACCTGCATTAGGTTCTAAAGGTGTGAACATTATGGAATTTTGCAAGCAATTTAATGGTAGAACACAAGATAAAGCAGGTAAAATTTTACCAGTTGCAATTACAGTGTATGCCGATAAATCATTTGATTTTGTAATCAAAACTCCTCCAGCTGCAATTCAACTAATGGAAGCTGCAAAAATCAAAAAAGGTTCATCAGAGCCTAATAGACAAAAAGTAGCATCTGTAACGTGGGATCAAGTTAAAGCAATTGCTGAAGACAAAATGTCGGATTTAAATTGTTTTAAAATTGATTCAGCTATGAGAATGGTAGCAGGAACAGCAAGAAGTATGGGAATTACCGTAAAAGGTACTTTTCCAGCTTAATTAAGTAAATTAATTGTTATAAAGCAATGGCAAGATTAACAAAAAATATGAAACAAGCTTTATCAAAATTTGATACTTCAAAAGAGTACAGTTTAGATGAAGCTGCAAAAATTGTTAAGGACGTTACTTATACAAAATTCGACTCTTCTGTTGATATCGCTGTAAAACTTGGTGTTGATCCAAGAAAAGCAAATCAAATGGTAAGAGGAACTGTTGCCCTTCCTAACGGAGTTGGTAAAGATGTTCGTGTATTAGTATTATGTACTCCTGACAAAGAAGCTGAAGCTAAAGAAGCTGGTGCAGATCATGTTGGTTTAGACGAATTTATTGAAAAAATAAAAGGCGGTTGGACTGATATCGATGTGATTATTACAATGCCGAGTGTAATGGGTAAAGTTGGTGCTCTAGGAAAGGTTTTAGGACCAAGAGGATTAATGCCTAACCCAAAATCTGGTACTGTAACCATGGAAATTGGCAAAGCTGTTACAGAAGTAAAAGCAGGTAAAATTGATTTTAAAGTTGATAAGTACGGTATAGTACACACAACAGTAGGTAGAGCTTCTTTCGAAGCTGACAAACTTGTTGAAAATGCTCAAGAACTTATTCAAACAATTATGAAGCTTAAACCTTCTGCAGCAAAAGGAACCTATGTAAAAAGCGTTACGCTTTCAACTACAATGAGTCCTGGAGTTAAAGTTGAACCTAAATCATTAACGGTTTAATAAGTTTATAACTTATAAATAAGAACTATGACTAAAGAAGAAAAAAATCAGTTTGTTGAAGGTTTAACTGCGAAGTTAAACAACGCTAATATTTTTTATTTAGCTGACATTGCTGGTTTAGATGCAGAAAACTCTTCAAGGTTAAGAAGAACTTGCTTTAGTAATAATATACAAATGGAAGTTGTGAAAAACTCTCTTCTTAAAAAAGCTCTAGAAAGAGCTGAGGGAAATTACGACGAATTGTATGTTTCACTTAAAGGAAATACTTCAATTATGTTTGCTGAAACTGGAAACGGACCAGCGAAAATGATTAAAGAATTTCGTAAGAAAAGCGAGAAACCTGTCCTTAAAGGAGCATTTATAGATCAATCTATATTTATTGGTGATGCTAATTTAGATGCACTTGTTGCACTTAAATCTAAAGAAGAATTAATCGGTGATATTATTGGTTTATTACAATCGCCTGCTAAAAATGTTGTATCAGCACTTAAATCAAGTGGTGGCAAAATTGCAGGAATTGTTAAAACACTTTCAGAAAGACCTGAATAAAAAAAGTACGCACACAATAATCAAATAAATTAATTTTAAAAATTTTAAATCAAAAATAAAATGGCAAATTTAAAAGAACTTGCAGATCAGTTAGTAAACTTAACAGTTAAAGACGTTAACGAATTAGCTGCAATCCTTAAAGACGAATATGGTATCGAACCTGCAGCTGCTGCTGTAGCTGTAGCTGGTCCAGCTGCTGGTGGTGGTGACACTGCTGGTGGTGATGAAAAAACTTCATTCGATGTAATCCTTAAAAATGGTGGTCAAGCTAAATTAGGCGTTGTTAAATTAGTTAAAGAATTAACTGGTTTAGGCTTAAAAGAAGCTAAAGAATTAGTTGATGCTGCGCCAAAACCATTAAAAGAAGGTGTAACTAAAGATGAGGCTGACGCTTTAAAATCTCAATTAGAGGAAGCTGGAGCTGAAGTTGAAATTAAATAATTTCAACTAACCAAAACATAGGTTTAGATCTTATCCGTCAACTGACGGATTTGGTCTAAACCATTTTGTGCTTATATACTCCTCGTGAATGGAAAACTGAGGCACTCACTAAGTGAGTCGCTGATTTACAAAGAGTTATAGTAAAATTGATGCCTAAATTATGTTCAGGCATAAAGTATTAATAGTAACTAAACTCATTCGAACCTAATGAATAAAACGTTAGTTAAAAACCAAAAGGCTGAAAGAATAAATTTTGGTTCTACAAAAAATCGGTTATCATACCCAGATTTTTTAGATATTCAACTTAAATCTTTTCAAAGTTATTTTCAATTAGACACTACTCCTGAAAACAGAGAACAAGAAGGACTTTTTAGAGTGTTTAGTGAGAATTTTCCTATTACTGATGCTAGAAATCAATTCGTATTAGAATTTCTAGACTATTTTGTTGACCCACCAAGATATTCTATAGAAGAATGTATTGAAAGAGGATTAACTTATAGTGTTCCATTAAAAGCAAAATTGAAATTATATTGTACTGATCCTGAACACGAGGATTTTGAAACAATTGTTCAAGATGTGTATTTAGGAACCATTCCTTACATGACTCCAAAAGGAACATTTGTGATTAACGGTGCTGAGAGAGTTATTGTTTCTCAATTACACAGATCACCAGGTGTATTCTTTGGTCAAAGTCGCCACGCTAACGGAACAAAATTATATTCTGCAAGAGTAATTCCTTTTAGAGGTTCTTGGATAGAATTTGCTACCGATATCAACAACGTAATGTATGCGTATATCGATAGAAAGAAAAAATTACCTGTTACTACTCTATTTAGAGCTATTGGTTTCGAAACCGATAAAGAAATTTTAGAGTTGTTCGACTTAGCTGATGAAGTTAAAGTTAGCAAAGCAGGATTGAAAAAAATTATTGGTAGAAAATTAGCTGCACGTGTATTAAAAACATGGATTGAAGATTTCGTGGATGAAGATACTGGTGAGGTTGTTTCTATCGAAAGAAATGAGGTTATTATTGACCGTGAAACAATTATCGATAAAGATCATATTGATGAAATCGTTGATTCAGGTTCAAAAACCATTATTTTACATAAAGAAGACGTTAACTCGGCAGATTTTGCCATTATATATAACACTTTACAAAAAGACCCTTCTAACTCTGAGAAAGAAGCGGTTGAACACATTTATCGTCAATTGAGAAATGCAGAACCACCAGATGTTGAGACTGCAAGAGGTGTAATTGACAAATTGTTCTTCTCTGAAACTAGATATGATTTAGGTGAAGTTGGTCGTTTCAGAATCAATAAAAAATTAGGTTTAAATATTGATGAGAACGTAAGAACACTTTCTAGAGAAGATATTATTTCTATCATTAAATATTTAATTGAGTTAATTAACTCTAAAACAATAGTTGATGATATTGACCACTTAAGTAATAGAAGAGTAAGAACGGTTGGTGAGCAATTACACAACCAATTTGGTGTTGGTCTTTCTAGAATGGCTAGAACCATTAGAGAAAGAATGAACGTTAGAGATAATGAGGTATTTACTCCTTCTGACTTAATTAATGCTAAAACACTTTCTTCTGTAATTAATTCATTCTTCGGAACGAATCAATTATCTCAATTTATGGATCAAACCAATCCATTATCAGAGATTACTCACAAAAGAAGATTATCTGCATTAGGACCAGGTGGTTTATCAAGAGAGAGAGCTGGTTTTGAGGTACGTGACGTTCACTACACTCACTACGGTAGACTTTGTCCAATTGAAACTCCTGAGGGACCAAACATTGGTTTGATTTCTTCACTTTGTGTTTATGCAAAAGTGAACAAATTAGGATTTATTGAAACTCCTTATCGTAAAGTAGTTGACAGTAAAGTTGCATTAAATGATGATGTGATTTACTTAAGTGCTGAAGAAGAAGAGAAAAAAATTATTGCACAAGCAAATGCGGTTATTGATGACAAAGGAGTTTTCCAAGCTGATAGAGTTAAATCTAGATTAGAAGGTGATTTCCCTGTTACAGAGCCAGAAAACATCCATTTAATGGACGTTGCTCCTAACCAAATTGCTTCTATTGCAGCATCGTTAATTCCTTTCTTAGAAAATGATGATGCTAACCGTGCCTTGATGGGATCGAACATGATGCGTCAAGCAGTACCATTGATGAGAGCTGAAGCTCCTATTGTTGGAACAGGCTTGGAAGGACGTGTTGCTGAAGATTCAAGAGTATTAGTTAATGCAGAAGCTGACGGTGTTGTTGAATACGTTGATGCTGATACCATTTCTATTCGTTACGATAAAACGGAAGAAGAAAAATTAGTTAGCTTTGATGGTGATGTTAAATCATATCAATTAGCAACATTCAAAAAAACCAATCAAAATACTTGTATCAACTTAACTCCTATTGTTAAAAAAGGACAACGAGTTAAGAAAGGTGAAGTACTTTGTGAAGGTTATGCTACACAAGACGGTGAGTTAGCTTTAGGTAGAAACTTAAAAGTTGCATTCATGCCTTGGAAAGGTTATAACTTTGAGGATGCTATCGTAATCTCTGAAAAAGTAGTAAAAGATGATATCTTTACTTCAATTCATATCGAAGAATTTTCATTAGAAGTTAGAGACACTAAACGTGGTTTAGAGGAATTAACAGCTGACATACCAAACGTAAGTGAAGAAGCTACTAAAGATTTAGATGAAAACGGTATCATTAGAATTGGTGCTGAAGTAAAAGAAGGCGATATTATAATTGGTAAAATCACTCCAAAAGGTGAAACCGACCCAACACCTGAAGAAAAATTGTTGAGAGCAATCTTTGGTGATAAAGCAGGTGATGTTAAAGATGCTTCGTTAAAAATCAGACCTTCGGTTAAAGGTGTTGTTATCGAGAAAAAACTTTTCGAAAAAGCAATTAAAGACAGAAAGACCAGAGCTGATGAGAAAAATATTATTTCTCAAATTGATGATGAGTTTAACAAAGAAATGTCAGACCTTAAAAAGGAATTAATTGACAAACTTTATACTATCGTTAACGGTAAAACTTCTCAAGGTGTAGTAAACTACTATAGCGAAGAAATTGTACCAAAAGGAACAAAATTCACTATCAAAATTTTAGAAAAAATAAACGATTATAGTTTTATCGATTCTAAAAACTGGACAACAAGCGACGAAATTAACGACCTTGTAAAAGCGTTGTTAAACAACTACAACATTAGAGCAAACGAAATTCTTGGTGTTAATAAAAGAAAAAAATATGCTTTATCAGTTGGAGATGAATTACCAGCAGGTATTATCAAATTAGCAAAAGTATACTTGGCTAAAAAGAGAAAACTAAAAGTTGGTGATAAAATGGCTGGTCGTCACGGTAACAAAGGTATTGTTGCTAACATTGTTAGAGAAGAAGACATGCCTTACTTAGAAGATGGAACTCCAGTAGATATCGTTTTAAATCCACTTGGTGTACCTTCTAGGATGAACTTAGGTCAGGTTTACGAAACTGTATTAGGATGGGCTGGTCAAAAACTAGGTCAAAAATTTGCAACACCAATTTTTGATGGTGCATCAGTTGAAGAAATCAATGAATATTGTATCAAAGCAGGTATCCCACAATATGGTAAAACATACTTATATGATGGAGGTACTGGTGAAAGATTTGACCAAACAGCTACTGTTGGTGTAATTTATATGTTAAAACTTGGTCACTTAATTGATGATAAGATGCACGCACGTTCTATCGGACCATACTCGTTAATTACACAACAACCACTTGGTGGTAAGGCACAGTTTGGTGGTCAAAGATTTGGAGAGATGGAGGTTTGGGCTCTTGAAGCATTTGGAGCTGCTAACATCCTACAAGAAATCTTAACTATTAAATCTGATGATGTAAAAGGAAGAGCAAAAGCTTACGAAGCAATTGTTAAAGGAGATCCAATGCCTACTCCAGGTATTCCGGAATCGTTTAACGTATTGTTACACGAGTTAAGAGGTTTATCTCTAAACATAGCTTTTGATTAATTAATAATAACACTCTAATACCTTAATAATATGGCTTTTAAGCACGATAATAATACCGACAGTAATTTCTCAAGAATTACCATCAGTTTATCTTCTCCAGAACTAATCTTAGAAAGATCAAGTGGAGAAGTATTAAAACCTGAAACCATTAACTATAGAACTTATAAACCAGAAAGAGATGGTTTATTTTGCGAAAGAATTTTTGGACCTGTAAAAGACTGGGAATGTCACTGCGGTAAATACAAAAGAATCAGATATAAAGGAATTATATGTGATAGATGTGGTGTTGAAGTAACTGAGAAAAAAGTACGTAGAGAAAGAATGGGACACATTAATTTGGTTGTTCCTGTTGCTCACATCTGGTATTTTAAATCATTACCAAACAAAATTGGATACCTTTTAGGTTTACCTACTAAGAAACTTGATACCATCATTTATTATGAAAGATATGTTGTAATTAACGCTGCTTCAGCCATTAATGCTGAAGGAGACCCAGTACAATATCTTGACTTTTTATCTGAAGAAGAATACTTAGATATATTAGATACTCTTCCAAAAGAAAACCAATACCTTGATGATAACGACCCAAATAAGTTTATAGCTAAAATGGGTGCTGAAGCATTATATGAATTACTAAAACGTTTAGATTTAGATAGTTTATCTTATGACTTAAGACATCAAGCAAATACAGAAACATCTCAACAAAGAAAAAATGAAGCTTTAAAAAGACTTCAAGTTGTTGAAGCATTTAGATCTGCTAACGAAAATATCGAAAACAGACCTGAATGGATGATTGTTCGAGTTGTTCCTGTTATTCCACCAGAATTAAGACCATTAGTACCTTTAGATGGTGGTAGATTTGCAACATCTGATTTAAATGACCTTTACAGAAGAGTTATTATTAGAAATAACCGTTTAAAAAGATTAATTGAAATTAAAGCTCCAGATGTAATTTTACGTAATGAGAAACGTATGTTGCAAGAATCTGTTGATGCATTGTTTGACAACTCTAGAAAATCTAGTGCAGTTAAAACTGATGCAAACAGAGCTTTAAAATCACTTTCTGATAGTTTAAAAGGTAAATCTGGACGTTTCCGTCAAAACTTATTGGGTAAGCGTGTTGATTATTCTGCACGTTCGGTAATTGTTGTTGGACCAGATTTGAAATTACACGAATGTGGTATTCCAAAAGATATGGCCGCTGAGCTTTACAAACCATTCATTATTAGAAAATTAATTGAAAGAGGTGTTGTAAAAACAGTAAAATCTGCAAAGAAAATTGTAGACAAAAAAGAGCCTGTAGTTTGGGATATTTTAGAAAATGTATTGAAAGGACACCCAGTATTACTTAACCGTGCTCCTACTCTACACCGTTTAGGTATTCAAGCTTTCCAACCAAAATTAATTGAAGGAAAAGCTATTCGTTTACACCCATTAGTGTGTACCGCTTTTAACGCGGATTTTGATGGTGACCAAATGGCTGTTCACTTACCATTAGGTAACGCAGCAATTTTAGAAGCTCAATTATTAATGTTGGCTTCACACAACATCTTAAATCCAGCTAACGGTACTCCGGTTACACTTCCATCTCAGGATATGGTTTTAGGACTATATTACATTTCGAAAGAAAGAAGAACAACTAAGGATGAAGTAGTAAGAGGTGAAGGCAAAACATTCTATTCTCCGGAAGAAGTAATTATTGCTAACAACGAAGGAAAAGCAGATTTACATGCTTGTATCAAAGTAAGAACTAAAGATATTGAAAACGGTAAATTGGTTGACAAAATTATTGACACTACTGTAGGTAGAGTTATTTTCAATCAAATGGTTCCACAAGAAGTAGGTTATATCAACGAACTTTTAACAAAAAAATCGTTAAGAGATATCATTGGTAAAATCTTAAAAATTAGTGGTACTTCAAGAACTGTTCAATTCTTAGATGATATTAAAACGTTGGGTTACAACATGGCATTTAAAGGTGGTTTATCATTTAACTTAGATGATATTATCATTCCAGCAGAGAAAGAAACCATGATTGCCGATGCTAATGCTCAAGTTGAAGAGGTAATGAACAACTATAACATGGGTTTCATTACTAACAATGAGCGTTACAATCAAATTATTGATATCTGGACACACACCAATACAAGATTAACAAACACATTAATGACTAGATTAAAAACCGACAATCAAGGTTTTAACTCTATCTACATGATGTTTGACTCTGGTGCAAGGGGTTCGAAAGAGCAAATTCGTCAGTTATCTGGTATGAGAGGTTTGATGGCTAAACCACAAAAATCTGGTTCTACAGGTCAAGAAATTATCGAAAATCCAATTCTTGCAAACTTTAAAGAAGGTTTATCGGTATTGGAGTACTTTATTTCTACTCACGGTGCTCGTAAAGGTTTAGCGGATACAGCTCTTAAAACTGCTGATGCTGGTTACTTAACTAGAAGATTGGTTGATGTTGCTCAAGATGTGGTTATTACTGACCCAGATTGTGGTACTTTAAGAGGTTTAATGGCTTCTGCATTAATGAATAACGACGAAGTTGTAGAAACTTTATTTGATAGAATTATTGGTAGAACAAGTGTTCATGATATACAACATCCAAAAACAGATGAAGTAATTGTTGAATCTGGTGAATTAATCACTGAAGATATTGCTCAAGCTATTGTTGATGCTGATATTGATGAAGTAGAAATTCGTTCAGTATTAACTTGTGAATTAAAAAGAGGTGTTTGTGCTAAATGTTACGGACGTAACTTAGCTACTGGTAGAATGGTTCAAAAAGGTGAAGCTGTTGGTGTAATTGCTGCTCAATCAATTGGTGAGCCAGGTACACAGTTAACACTTAGAACTTTCCACATTGGTGGTACCGCTTCGAAAATTACAGGAGAAAACAATATTGTTGCAAAATACGATGGTAAAGTTGAAATTGAAGAACTAAGAACTATCGACAAAAAATCAAAATCAGGTTCAGAAACTTATGTAATAGGTCGTTCTGCTGAGATGAAAATTGTTGATAGCAAAACAGGAGTAGTGTTAACTACAAACAACATTCCTTACGGTTCTCAAATATTTGTTGCTGATGGCGACAAAATTACCAAAGGAACCAAAATTTGTGAATGGGATCCGTATAATGCCGTTATCTTAACAGAGGTTGATGGTATTGTTGCTTTCGAAAACTTTGAATTAGGTGTTACTTATAAAGAAGAATCGGATGAGCAAACTGGATTTACTGAAAAAGTAATTTCAGAAATTAAAGACAAAAAGAAAATTCCTGTACTTACTGTTGTTAACAGCAAGAAAGAAGTTTTAAGAACTTACAACTTACCAGTAGGCTCTCACATCGTTGTAAACGAAGGTGATAAAGTTAATGGTGGTGATATCTTAGTAAAAATCCCTAGAGTTTCTGGTTCTACATCAGATATTACAGGTGGTTTACCAAGAGTAACCGAGTTATTTGAAGCGAGAAATCCTTCAAACCCTGCAGTTGTTACTGAAATTGATGGTATTGTATCGTTCGGTAAAATAAAAAGAGGTAACCGAGAAATTATTATTGAATCGAAAAGCGGACAAGTTGCTAAGTATTTAGTTAACTTATCTAAACACATTTTGGTTCAAGAAAATGATTTCGTAAAAGCTGGTTCTCCATTATCTGAGGGCTCAATTACTCCATCTGATATTCTTGCAATTAAAGGACCTACTGCAGTTCAAGAATACATTGTAAATGAGGTACAAGAAGTTTACCGTTTACAAGGTGTAAAAATTAACGACAAACATTTTGAGGTTATCGTTAGACAGATGATGAGAAAAGTATTGATTGTTGATCAAGGTGATACTTCATTCTTAGAAAACTCTATCGTTAACAAGTTAGATTTTATGACTGAAAACGATTGGATTTATGATAAAATGATTGTTACTGATAAAGGCGATTCTGAAGTATTAAAACAAGGACAAATTTTATCAATGCGTCAGTTAAGAGACGAAAACTCTAAATTGAAACGTATGGATAAACAAGTGGTTGTTGCAAGACAAGCTGTTCCTGCTACTTCAAGCGCTATTATTCAAGGTATTACTAGAGCATCGTTACAAACTGATAGCTTTATCTCAGCTGCATCGTTCCAAGAAACTACTAAAGTTTTAAATGAAGCTGCAGTAAGAGGAAAAGTTGACGACTTGTTAGGATTAAAAGAAAATGTAATTGTAGGTAAATTAATACCTGCTGGTACTGGACTACGTGAATTTAAAGACATCGTAGTTGGTAACAAAGAAGATTACAACCAACTTTTAGCTGCTAAAAAAGAAGTAATCATTGAAGATTAAATAAAAGCTGGAAGTCGGAAGACCAAAGACCGAAGTCCGAAGGCGAGAGATTAGAGTTACTTCTGACTTCTGTCTTCGGACTTCTAACTTTATAAACTATAAAACATGAACGAAAACCAAAACGAAAATCAGTTAAACATAGAACTAACTGAAGAGATAGCAGAAGGAACGTATTCTAACCTTGCTATAATAAGCCATTCCAATTCTGAATTTGTAATTGACTTTATAAGAGTTATGCCAGGTGTACCTAAAGCAAAAGTAAAATCGAGAATTTTAATGACTCCAGAGCATGCAAAACGTTTGTTAAATGCTTTACAAGACAACATACAAAAATTTGAAAGCAAACACGGTAAAGTTAAAGACATTGAAGCTGGTGGTATTCCACTAAACTTTGGAGGACCAACAGCTGAGGCTTAGAAAATTTTCTTCATTAAATGAGCAGATACTTATTCTATTTTCTTTTATTTTTTCTATTTGAAAATAATCTATATTCACAAAATATAGAACTATGGGGTATAACTGAACTAGGAGGAGAATATAATTCAGGAACCATATTTAAGACAGACAATGATGGCTCAAATCATACTGTAATTAAGTCTTTCCATAAGTATGAAGGAGCTGGTTCTTTATACACTAAATTTTGTGAAACACCTTCAGGGAATTTTTATAATTTGTTAAGTAGTGGTGGACTATATAACAAAGGGGTATTAATTCAATATAATCCTTCAACTAATGATTATACCAAAAAATTTGAATTTGACAGTTTAAGTGGTGATTCACCACATGGGAACCTTCTTTATGCTTCTGATGGTAATCTTTATGGAATGACCTATAAAGGAGGAACGAATAATCTAGGCATAATTTTTAAATACAATCCAACAACGGAAACATTTTTGAAACTTTTTGATTTTGATGGAGTAAACGGCCAAAATCCTGAAAATGGGTTATTCCAAGCTGCAAATGGTAAATTATATGGTGTTACTAGTGGTGGAGGATTAAATTCTTATGGAGTAATTTTTGAACTTGATATTACAACTAATTCCTTTCAGAAGAAATATGATTTTACAAATTTAAATGAGGGTGCAATTCCTTTTGGAAATTATATTGAAGTAAATAATGGATTAATATATGGAATCACTTTATATGGTGGTCTTAATTTATTTGGAGTAATTTATCAATATGATTATATAAATAATACATACACTAAAAAAATAGATTTTAATTCAACTATTAGTAATTATAATAATATAGGTAGCTTAACTCTATTAAGAAATGGAAAGATTTTAGGAATTAATTCATCTGGAGGAAATAATAATTTAGGAGTGTTATATGATTATGACTATGTGACAAATAATATTACAAAAAAATTAGATTTTAATGGCGTCTCCAATGGTAGTAATCCTTGTGGCACAATATTAGAAACAACTAATGGTAGTTTTTTTGGAATGACCACTGAAGGTGGTGTAAATAATACTGGGATTTTGTATGAATTTGATACAATAACAAATTCTTTAACTAAAATAATAGATTTTCAAGACAGCATTGGCACCAACCCTTTTGGCAGTTTGCATCAATCGGCTAATGGTAAAATATACGGTATAACTCAAGGTGGCGGCATTGTTAATGGTGTAGTTTTCGAATTTGACACTATTTCACAGATTCCAGTAAAGAAAATTAATTTAAATTGGGCAGAAGATGGAAGTATCCCTCAACAACATTTGTTAAAAGCAAATGATGGAAATATGTATGGAGTTACTGCGTCTGGAGGAACTTATAATTTAGGCACCTTATTCAGAATCAACCTTACAAATGGAGTTTATACTAAACTACATGACTTTGGAGATATATCTCAAGAACGTACTCCTTTATCTGGTCTTATACAAGCAACAAATGGAAAAATTTATGGTACTACATCATATGGAGGTATAACTGAAGGTGGGGTGATTTTTGAATATGACATAATACAAAATTCATATATTAAAAAGGTTGAGATAGATAGAAATAACCATGGAAATTTTTCACAAAGCACATTATTAGAAGCGTCTGATGGGAATATTTATGGTTGTGCATCTGCTGGGGGAATTTATAATGCTGGAACTTTATTTCAATATAACCCCTTCACAAATACTCTAACAAAAAAAGTTGACTTTAAATCAGATAGTATTGGGGATTATCCGTTCGGATGTTTGATAGAACTTAATAACAAATTATTTGGAATTACCAATTCTGGAGGTATTAATACAGATGGAGTTTTATTTGAATATGATATAAATGCTGAAATATTAACGAAAAAGGGTGATTTTAACTGGCTAACAACTGGCACTCCATCTGGGGCATTAGTTAAAGCTGTTAATGGAAAGTTGTATGGAATAGCTTCATCTGGAGGGTTAAATGGTTATGGAACCATTTACGAATTCGATACATTGACAAATAATATTTCCATTAAATTTGATTTTGATGATATTAATAGCGGAAAATATCCCATTGGAAGTTTAATTCTATCTGGTAATAAACTATATGGAATGACTACAAAAGGCGGTTTGTATGGATTTGGAGTTATATTTGAGTTTGACCCAACAAACTCTAACTTTATAAATAAACATAATTTTAATGCTTATAATGGAAATAGACCAATAGGTAAATTAATAGAAATTCAAACTGTAGGAATTGAGGATTTTGAACTTTTCAATGAGTCAATCTATCCAAACCCAGTATCTACTCATCTAAATATTACTAATTTAAGTACACTTGAAGAAATCGAATTAAATATTATTGATAATCTTGGTAGATTAATTGACTCTTTTAAGTCGAGAGAGAATAACATAATAATAAACGTGGCTTCATATAATCCAGGTTTATACTTTATCTCAATAAAAAAGAAAAACTATTTGAAAACAATAAAAATCATAAAAAACTAAATAATAAGAAAGGGATTCAATTTGAATCCCTTTCTTATTATTTAGTTATAGTTTCAACTTATTTACGAGCATTTACAAACGCCTTGAAATTAATTTTTCAGTACAAACTCACGAAAATTATCTTTGTTAATTACGGTAAAAGAAGCATCATAAGCTGTAATAAAGTTTTGAGGTACTTTTACTTTCGCTTTTGGATTCCATTTAAATTCAAAGCCATATATTTTACCTCCATGCTCTTCAACATAATCAACTTCTTGTTGTTGCACTGTTCTCCAAAAAAAACTATTTGTATAATTTAAATGATAATGGTTTGTTTTCAATCGTTCACCTATTAAAAAATTCTCCCATAAAGCACCAATATCATTTCTGAAATCAATAGGATTGAAATTCTGAATTAGTGCGTTTCTTACTCCATTGTCATAGAAATAATATTTTTTATTGGTTTTTATCTCATTTCTCAAATTTCTACTAAACGATGGGAGTGCATAAACCACATAACCTAACTCCAATAAACGAATATAATTACTAACCGTATTTTTATCAACACCAACTAATTGTGCAATTTCATTAAAACTAACTTCATTACCAACCTGAAAAGCCAATGCTTGAAGTATTTTTTCGAGTACATCAGGTTTTTTAATGTTTGCATAAGATAGAATATCCTTATATAAATAACTCTCTGTTAGTTGATTTAGCAGTTCAACTTCACTGCCTTTATTATTAATGATGTCAGGATAAAACCCATATAGTAATCTGTTTTCCAAATCACTTTGAGCAGCAATATATCCCATTTGATTTTCGTATTCTTCATAAGAAATTGGATATAAGTTATATTCCCATTTTCTTCCTGTAAGTGGTTCGTTCATCTCATTTTTTAATTCAAAAGCCGATGACCCACTAACTAATAATTGTACATCTTTAAATTGGTCGTGAATAATTTTTAATGTAATACCAATATTCTCTATCCGCTGAGCTTCATCAATAAACACTATCTTAAAGTTACCAAGTATAGTTTTAAGCTCTTCACTTGATGGATTTGTTAACTTACTTCTTACTATTGGATCATCTCCATTCAGAAAAAGATAAGGATTAGACCTCAACAATTCTTTAATTAAGGTTGTTTTTCCTACTTGTCTTGGACCAATCAAGACTATTGCTTTTCCTTTAAAAAGCTTACTACTAACAATTTTTGTTAAAGTTCTTGCTATCATCCTCTAGTATATTTTATACAAAAATAGTAATATTTGGTGAATACATTCACCAAATATTACTATTTTTAGTGAATACATTCACCAAAAATGAAGTTTTACAAGTTTATTTACTTACCGTTCCCACCCATTTTCGAGCATTTACAAATGCTTCAAACCAAGGGGTTACTTCTTCCATTTTTTTATCAGCTGGATAAAATGGTGCTTGCCAAGGAAAAATAATACGCTCCAAGTGGGGCATCATAGCTAAATGACGTCCACAATCAGAAACTATACCAGCAGTGTTGTATTCAGAACCATTTGGATTTCCTGGATAGTTGTTATAGTTATACGTTAAAGCAATGTTGTAGTCGGTTTCTTCACCTTCAAACATAAATCGTCCTTCGCCGTGTGCTACCCAAATACCTAAACTACTTCCTGTTAAAGACGACAATAAAATGGATTTATTCTCTTGTACCGTTACACCCAAGAACGTTGATTCAAATTTACCTGAAACATTGTGGTGCATAGGTTGTGTTTGTCCTTTCGATTTTACCAAGCCTAACTCCATCATTAATTGACAACCGTTACAAACTCCTAAACTCAAGGTATCTTTTCTTGCATAAAAATTATCTAAGGCTTGTTTTGCTTTTGGATTAAACAAAAATGCTCCTGCCCAACCTTTTGCAGAACCCAGTACATCAGAGTTAGAAAATCCACCAACAAAAACAATCATGTTTACATCCGATAAATCTTCTCTACCCGAAATTAAATCGGTCATGTGAACATCTTTTACATCAAAACCAGCCAAAAACAAGGAGTAAGCCATTTCTCTATCACCGTTTACCCCTTTTTCTCTAATAATAGCTGCCTTCGCTCCTGTTTTAGTTTTTCTACCATGCCCTACTCCATAATCAGATAAATTGCCTTTAAAATGCTGAGGAAATTTATAGTTTAATTTATATTCCTTGTAATTTTTAAATCGCTCGGCTGCATAATGTTCCGTCGATTGATTTTTATCCAACAAATAAGATGTTTTAAACCAAGTGTCTCTTAACTCTTCAACATCAAATTTTAATTGAGCTCCTTTATGTTTAATGTTTATTTCTCGTTTTTGAATTGGTTTTGCAATAATGTGTGCGTGAATTCCTTTTTTGCCTAATTCCGAAACAACCTTGTCGCTATCTTTTACCTGTATTAATATTGCAGGGTTTTCGTTAAACAATATTTTAATCAAATCGGCTTCATCAATCGAATCTAAATTTACATTTAAACCACCACTGGTATTACCAAAATTCATCTCCAATAAAGCAGTAATTAAACCACCCGAAGAAATATCGTGTCCCGCCAAAACTTTTCCATCTTTTATCAGTTGCTGTACAGTATCGAAAGCTCTTGCAAAATAATTATGGTCGTTAATGTTTGGAGCGGTAGTTCCAATTTTATTTACTACCTGAGCAAATGCAGAACCTCCTAATTGGAATTTATCTTCAGAAAAATCGATATAAATCAACGAAGTTTCTTCATTTACCACCAACAAAGGTTCAACAATTTTCTTGATATCAGTTACTTCACCAGAAGCAGTAATGATAACCGTACCCGGAGCATACACTTTATCATCTTTGTACTTTTGTACCATCGATAAAGAATCTTTTCCTGTTGGAATATTTAACCCTAAATCGCAAGCAAATGTACTTACCGATTCTACCGCCTCATACAATCGTGCATCTTCACCTGGGTTTTTACACGGCCACATCCAATTGGCACTCAACGAAACAGATTTTATTCCGTTTGGCATTGGCGCCCAAATAAGGTTTGTTAATGCTTCTGCAATAGCCAATTTACTTCCGTTTACCGGATTAATTAAAGAAGCTATTGGTGCATGACCAAGAGCCGTTGCAATTCCAGATTTTCCTGTATAATCTAAAGCTACAGCACCTAAATTATTTAATGGCACTTGAATTTCTCCAACAGTTTGTTGCTTTGCCACTTTACCCGTAACCGAACGGTCTACTTTATTGGTTAACCAATCTTTACAAGCCACAGATTCCAATTGCAGCACTTGGTTTAAGTACTCTTTAATTTTGTTGGTGTCGTAATCAACCTCTTGGTATTTTGTTTTATTGGTAGTATCAGTAATAACCGTTTTTGGTGGCTTACCAAACATGTCCTCAATTTTTAAATCGATAGGATTTTGACCTGTTTCTTTATCCTCAAACGTAAATTTATGGTCGCCAGTAATATCACCAACCACATACATTGGCGCTCGTTCTCTATCTGCAATTTCTTGCATCAATGTCAAGTCTTTTTCTTCAATTACCAATCCCATTCGTTCTTGCGACTCGTTACCAACTATTTCTTTCGCAGAAAGCGTAGCATCTCCAACAGGCAATTTTCTTAAATTGATAATTCCACCAGTAGCTTCCACCAATTCCGACAAACAATTTAAATGACCTCCAGCTCCATGATCATGAATAGAAATAATTGGGTTATTTGTCGATTCAGAGAAAGCACGAATAACATTACAAACTCTTTTTTGCATTTCAGGATTTGAACGTTGTATAGCATTTAATTCAATTGAATTGCTGAACTCTCCAGTAGCCACAGAAGAAACTGCACTACCACCCATTCCGATTCTATAATTATCGCCACCTAAAACAACAATTTTATCTCCTTTTTTTGGTAAGTGTTTTTGAGCATCGGTTAATTTTCCATAACCAATACCTCCGGCTTGCATAATTACTTTATCGTAACCATATTTTTTACCTGCTTCGGTATGCTCAAAAGTCAATACCGAACCATTGATTAATGGTTGTCCGAATTTATTTCCAAAATCAGATGCTCCGTTTGAAGCTTTGATTAAAATATCTAAAGGAGTTTGGTATAACCAAGGACGTTCTGCCATAGCTTTTTCCCACTCCCTGTTTTTTTCTAAACGTGAGTAGGCTGTCATATAAACCGCTGTACCAGCCATAGGAACACTTCCTTGCCCACCAGCCATTCTATCTCTAATTTCTCCACCAGAACCTGTTGCGGCACCATTAAAAGGCTCAACAGTTGTGGGAAAATTGTGTGTTTCTGCTTTTAATGAAAGAACCGTATCAATTTCGTTTACTTCAAAAAAATCAGCTTTATTTTGTGTTGTTGGAGCAAACTGCAAAGCTTTTGGTCCTTTCACAAAACTTACATTGTCTTTGTAAGCCGACACAATGGTATTAGGATTTTGTTGTGATGTTTTTCTAATCAGATTAAATAGTGATGATGGTTTTTCTTTTCCATCAATTACAAATGTTCCATTAAATATTTTATGTCGGCAGTGCTCCGAATTCACTTGTGAAAATCCAAACACCTCACTATCAGTTAGTTTTCGTCCAATTCTACTCACTACATTCTCTAAATATTCTACCTCATCATCGCTCAACGCCAAGCCTTCTTTATCGCTATATGCTTTAATGTTATCAATAAACAATACCTCTTCAGGCTTAATATTGATAGTAAATAAATCTTGATTTAATTCGGTGTAAAGTATTTCCAACATAGGGTCTACCGCTGCATTTTTACCTTCCACCACTTTGTATTCCTCTACTCTAACAATATTGTTTATGCCCATGTTTTGAGTAATTTCAACAGCATTGGTACTCCAAGGTGAAACCATCTCTTTACGTGGACCAACAAAAAAACCTGCTAACTTTTCTTCTTTAATTTGAGTAGCAGCCAACAACCAATTCAACTTTGGCAAATCGTTTTCATTTAATTTACCATTAAATTGAACTGCAATAATTTTGTTTGAGTTACTTTTAAAAAATACAATCATTTTATTCGGCGTAATTTTAGAATTGCAAAGTTAGAAAGAACAAAAAATTAAAGCATGTATATCACTCTTTTTTTTAAAATGATATTAACAAGAATACGGAAGTCCGAAGTAGGAAGATGGAAGCGGAAAATGATACAAATTTCCGACTCCAAACTTCTTTCCATTTCAAACCAACCTTTTACACAACTTAAACGTCTTATGACTAATCGATTAAATTTTTTTCCATATTGGAGCTTTCAGAAATCATAGAAGGTTGTTACAACAACAGTCGTAAACACCAAGAGGCGTTATACAATTTGTATGCTTCTAGGCTGTTTGGCGTGTGTTTAACATATACCAAAGACCGCGATTTAGCTCAAGATATTTTACACGACGGTTTTTTTAAAGTGTTTAAAAAATTTGACCAATACAATGTTGAGTGGAATTTATTTTCGTGGATACGCCGAATTATTGTAAACACCGCTATTGATCATTTTAGAAAAACCAATAGAATCAGTAATGTCGATTTTCAGGAAAACGAGTTTATTGGTGGCTCTTTTGATGATGTTTCGGAACAATATAAAACTGCCGATTTAGCTGAGTTAATAAACATGTTACCCACAGGTGCAAGAACTATTTTTAACCTTTATGTGGTTGAAGGCTATAAACATCATGAAATTGCTGAAATGTTGAATATTAGTGATGGGACATCAAAATCGCAACTCTCTAAAGCAAAAAGTGTACTGAAAGAATTGGTTAACAAATACTATGTTAGATGATTGATGATAACAACATAGAAGATTGGTATAAAGAAGAACTGTCGAACTACCAAGTTAACCCTAACAACAAGGGTTGGGATGCTATTGCCAATAAATTAGATAAAACCGAAACTCCTTTAACCGAAGAAAATATTGAAGGCTGGTATAAAAATGAAGCTGCAAATTATAATGCTACACCCGACCAACAGGTTTGGAATAAGCTCTCTACAAAACTTGATGTTGAAAATGTTTGGACTAGAGTTCTATCTTCTTTAAACAGATACGATAGAATGATTTGGTGGAGAAATTTTGGTTTAAGACTATCGGCACTAATTATTTTATTTTTTGGTAGTTATTTAACATATAACACCATCAACAATAAAATTGATGAAAATAAAAAATCAGCAACGACAGCAATGTCAACAAACCTAATTTCTGGAAATAACGATAGTCAATCTAATAAATCATCAAAAAAATCAACTGGCGGGTTAGTGGAATTTGATAATGCAACAATCAAAAAAGCAGAAAATACAAAACCTGATGAAACTGTATCAACAGAAAGTAATCTAGCAACTACTGTATCTACTATTCTAAACAACCAACGAAACAGTAATATTCAAGCATCATCAAATACTACTTCAAACAACAAAGAAACACCACTTTATGCTGCTGTAAAAATGGAGAAATATAGTTCGAAACAAGTGGGTAGTATTTATTTAGAACACCAAGAACAAGAATTGGCGTTAACCGAATTACAAGAAATTGATTTCAACACCAGAACATTAGAAGCTAAAGAGTTTTTAGTGAAAAAAGAAAAAAACAAAATTATTTTTAACGACAAGCGTTTTTCTTCTCACTTTGTTTTTGGAATGTATGCACGACGTTTTTATATGGGTTTAAATGCTGCATTTAAAAAACAAGATTTATTTACAAAAGTTAGAACGGATAATGCCATTATTAAACAACTACACTATTTAGATTTTGGATACAATGTAGGTGGTACCGTTGGTTTTATTTTGTCGGACAAACTCAATTTAGAAACCAATGTTAATTTTATATCTACTTCGGGTTATAATAGAAAATACAATTTTAACGACCTTGCTTTTTCAGAAAATTTAAATCTTACCTATACCACAATTGATGTAATGGCAAAAAGAATGAACAACAAATCTACGTTCGACAATAAAAAATATTCTACCAATTTAATGGGTGGAATTTATGCTGGTTACTTGACTTCTGCAGAAGTTATTTCGAATGGTAAAACCAACGATGTTGCAAATCAGTTTAATAACTTAGATGCTGGGATTGTTTTAGGAATTGAACAAGACCGTTACCTTACCAAACAAATTATGCTAACTCCAGGTATAAAATATCGTCAAGGTTTATTAAATATTACTGATGGCAATAACCTTTACCAATCAGCCAGAACATTCTCTATTGAGTTTAATATTGGTATAAAATATATTTTCTTAAAAAAGAATTAACCTCAACCAACCTTTTATACCACTTAATCGTGTTAATATTGTAAACCGATTGAAAAAATGAATTTTATCAAAAACATATTATTGTACTCTAGCATTTCTGCCATTTTTGTTTTACATCCTGGCTTAAATAAAGGCGATAATATAATTACCGAAATTCAACATTTTGTTTATGGAAACTCATTAGAGTTGCTTGTAAATTCAGAAATAAACAAAAATCAATTGCAAGTTATTTGGGAATCGAAAGAAGATAAATCGACCATTCTTATTTATGAAAATGGAAAAGAAATCAATGAAATTCCTTCTTCAATAGGCAACCAACGAATTGTGGTTTTATATAATCACAATGTTATTGGTAAAATAGAACACTACAAACCAATAAAAAATCAAGCTCACAAATATAACTTGAGCATCAATTCTAAAAATCACGCGATTTTTTTCAAAGGTGAAATTTTGGGTCCCGCTCATATTAAATCACCTGCTACTACAACACTTCCTTTAGCTTCTTTATAAAATATCTTTTTCATTTTCATAGAGAAACTCCATACATCTGTCCCAAAATTGTTTTGCTAGAAGATGTTCTCCTAGAACTTTTGATAATTTCACTCTTTCTCCAGCCATAAATATATGGTACAACAACATTGATATATTTATCATTTTATTCTCATTATCTTGGATTACCCTTATCGAATTATATCCTTTAAGAAATTCTTCCCATATATTATCGGTATATGTTTTTTCGTATTTACAGTACACCAATTCCCATTTAAAATGAGACATATCATAAGCTCTATAGCCACGTGACACGAATTCAAAATCAATTGTCAAACATTCTTTTTCATTTTTCCATAAAGAATTCCTTGAAATATAGTCACCATGACAAATTCCATAATTCTCATTATTTATCTCCAAATTAATTAACTCTAACTGAAGTTGAATTTTGTCTCTCAATTTATTCAAATATTCTTTCTGACTGTCCCCTAAGAATGGTCTAATTAATTTATATGAATCATCAAACAAATAACCTATAGTATATTCTGTCTTATCTAATTCTAAATTAGGATTTATTGAAAATTTATGAAAATTAGCTAAATTTACTCCTAAGTTAAAACTCTGAACTTTATTTAATTTAGGTATTACCTCCCCTTCAAAATATTCATACGCTATTGCAAAATATCCGTTTTGAATTTGATTTAACTCCAAGATAAAATCTCTATTTACCCCACTTTTAGGTATTATAACCTTTACATTATTACTTGACAACTCCAGCAATAATTTCAGTTCAGATAATGCATCCTTCTTAGTTTTATATTCTTCACTAAATACTTTAACTACAATGGTAGCGATGGGATTAATAATCTTATATGATTTAGCAAAACTACTAGATAGCAAGATAACTTGCGATTGATTTATCTTTAATCCATAGAAATTTTCTATTAAATTTATTACATGCTTCTCTTCCAAATTAATCATCTTTCGAAATTACAAATTCATAATTAGACATAAAAAATCCCCTCAATAAATTGAGGGGATTTTTTTACGCACTTTGTATAATCAAATTATTAACCGCATTTTGAGTGTCCACAGCTTTTGCAGTTTAAACAACCTTCTTCGTAAACTAACGATGGTTCTTTACAACTTGGGCAAACATTTTCAGCTGGTTTCGTTCCGTCTGGAATAAATTTCTTTAACGAGCGTACCACACCTTTTTTCCAAGTATTTAAGGTTTCATCACTTAAATGTAAGTTATCTACCATGTCAACCACAAAGCTCAAGGGCATACCGTGTCTTAATACTCCCGAAATCAATTTAGCATAATTCCAATATTCTTGGTTAAATGTTCTTGATAAACCTTCGATAGTAGTTTTGTAACCATGACTATCTTCGTATTGGAAATCGTAACGCGTTTTACCGTCTTCTGCTTTTTCTTTAATTACCCAACCTTTTTGTACATGAGATAAAATTGAGAATGACTCTTTAGCAGCACCTGTAAATATTTCATAAGGTCTTCCATCTAACAAACCAATTACAGCTATCCATTTTTCACTTTCGTTGTTGAACTGAATAATTTCTGCTTCTAATTTATCCGGTCTCTTAGGCGCATTTGTTTCAGAAAATGTATAAATATTCTCATCTTTTTTATCTTCTTTTTTATCATTAGAAATCAATACACCACTTCTAGAACCATCTCTGTAAACTGTAATTCCTTTACAGCCACTTTCCCATCCTGTTTGGTAAATCTGACTTACTAATTCTTCAGTACAATCGTTTGGAACGTTAACTGTTACACTTATTGAGTGGTCAATCCATTTTTGAACTTTACCTTGTAATTTTACTTTTTCTACCCAATCCACATCATTAGCTGTTGCTCCGTGGTAAGGCGATTTTGCGATAATTTCGTTCAATTGAGTTTCTTCCATTTTAGAAACCTCATCAGCATTGTACCCGTTTGCTGTTAACCAAGTCATAAACTGATGGTGGAATACGTGGTATTCTTCCCAAGAATCACCTACTTCGTCAACAAAATCAACTTTTACTTGCTTATCGTTTGGATTAACTTTTCTTCTTCTTTTGTAAGAAACCATAAATACTGGTTCAATACCTGAAGATGTTTGAGTCATTAAACTAGTTGTTCCTGTTGGAGCAATCGTTAACAACGCAATATTTCTTCTACCATATTTAACCATGTCTTGATACAACTGCTCATCTTCTTCTCTTAAGCGGTTAATCATTGGATTTTTTTCTTCTCGTATTGCATCAAAAATAGGGAATGAGCCTCTATCTCTAGCCATATCAACTGAAGAACGGTAAGCAGCCAAAGCTAATTTTTTGTGAATATCTTCACAGAAATCTGTTGCTTCTGAAGTACCATATTTAAAACCTAGTGCTGCTAACATATCTCCTTCTGCAGTAATACCAACACCTGTTCTTCTTCCTTGAATACATTTGGTTTTTATTTTTTTCCAAAGTGTTAACTCTGTTCTTTTCAATTCAATGTTTTCTGGATCAGCTTCAATCTTCTCTACAATTCTATTTATTTTTTCTAATTCTAAATCAACAATATCATCCATAATACGTTGAGCCATTCCAACATGCTTGTTAAATTTTTGATAGTTAAATGTGGCACTTGGCGTGAAAGCATTTTCTACATAACTATATAAGTTAACAGCTATTAAACGACAACTATCATAAGGACACAATGGAATTTCTCCACATGGATTTGTAGAAACGGTTTTAAACCCTAAGTCGGCATAACAATCTGGAATAGATTCGTTAATAATAGTATCCCAAAACAAGATACCTGGCTCAGCCGATTTCCACGCATTGTGAATGATTTTATCCCAAATCTTTTTTGCGTCAACTTCTTTCGTGAATTTTGGTTCTGTTGAATGAATTGGATATTGTTGGGTATATGGAGTTCCCGATTTTACAGATTTCATAAAATCGTGGTCAATTCTTACCGAAACATTTGCACCAGTAACTTTAGTACCATCCATTTTAGCATCAATAAATTGTTCTGCATCTGGATGTTTAATAGAAACTGATAACATTAAAGCACCTCTTCTACCATCTTGAGCAACCTCTCTTGTAGAATTAGAATATCTTTCCATAAATGGAACAATACCTGTAGATGTTAATGCACTATTTTTAACAGGGCTTCCTTTTGGACGGATGTGAGATAAATCATGACCAACACCTCCACGTCTTTTCATTAATTGAACCTGTTCTTCATCAATTTTCATAACTCCACCATACGAATCAGACTCACCGTCGCTACCAATAACAAAACAATTTGAAAGAGAAGCAATTTGGAAATCATTTCCAATACCCGTCATTGGACCACCCTGAGGAACAATGTATTTAAAATCTTTTAACACTTGATAAATTTCCTCTTCAGAATATGAATTCGGATATTTCGTTTCAATTCTCGCAATCTCAGCAGATAAACGTCTATGCATTTGATCAGGGTTACTTTCGTAAATGTTCCCATCAGAATCTTTCAAAGCATATTTGTTAATCCACACATTTGCGGCTAACTCATCTCCTTTAAAATAATTTGTTGCATCTTTCAATGCTTCATCAAATGAATAGGTTTTCATCTTGTTTTTTCCATTTTCGTCGATTTTTAATGCTACTTCATCAACTTTTTTTGCTGTTTCACTGATTACGTTAATTGATTCTTTCATGTGTTTAAAAGGGTTTTGTTGGGTTATTACTTCTTTACATCTTACTGTAAAAATGCTTGTGCAAGTTAGAAAGAGAATCCTCTTCTTTCAATAAAAATTAAAGCTATTTTTTTCAACAGAAAGTTAGCTCATTATTAGTGGGACTTGAAGGGTAGTTTGGCAAAATTTATTAACAATGCATTCTTAATTTCCAAATTTTGTTAAGCAGAAATCCAACAATTGAGCATTAACAGTGATTACCAAATTATTACACCAAAAATTATCAAGCAAATGAAACTATTTTATTAAAAGATATTTAGGTCTTTTATTCTATTAATAAAATTATTTGTATATTTGTACCATAATAAAACACATAATTATGGAAAATATAGATGAAAAAACAGTAGCAGAGATTGTTACAGAAAACATCAGAACTGCTGATGTATTTAAAAAAAACGGAATAGATTTTTGTTGTGGAGGAAATGTTAACGTAAAAGATGTTTGTGCAAAAAAAGGAGTAGATTACTCAAAAATTAAGGAAGACATTCTTAACATAGGTAAAGCACCAGCTACTGGTCACGATTTTAATTCATGGGATTTGGATTTTTTAGCCGATTACATTGTTAATACACATCATAAATATGTGGCAGAAGCAAATCAGTTAATTAGACAATATGCTGAAAGAGTTGCAAAAGTACACGGACATCATTATACTGAGGTTGTAGAAATAAACAACTTGTTTCACGATTTATCGAACGAATTGAACATGCACATGCATAAAGAGGAGAATGTTTTATTTCCATTTATAAAAGCAATAGGTAAAGCAAAAAAAGAAGGCACACCTTTAGCTCCTCCTCCTTTTGGCACTATCCAAAACCCTATAAACATGATGGAAGCCGAACACACCGATGCCGGAGATATTTTAAGACAAATAGCGGAATTGAGCAACAATTACACGCCTCCTGCTGGTGCTTGCAACACTTTCAGAGCTTTATACTCTAAGTTGGAAGAGTACCAAAACGATCTTTTTCAACATATTCACTTGGAGAATAACATATTGTTCCCAAAAGCAATTAAATTTGAGCAAGAATTACTTTAATTCAACTTATACGTTTAGGAGGCTAGAAAATAAACCTCTAAACTCCTAAACGTATAACCTTATAAACCTTTTATGTTATCAAAATCTTGCATATACGCTCTTAGGTCTATTATATATATAGGTCATCATGCTACAGTTAAGCATAAATTTGGCATAAAAGAAATTGCTGAAGAGCTTGATTTGCCTGTACATTTTTTAAGCAAAATACTACAACGCTTAGTAAAGCACGACATCGTTCAGTCTGTAAAAGGACCAAATGGGGGCTTTTACTTAAACGAAAAATCTAAAGAAACTTCGTTACTTACAATTATAGAAGTAATTGACGGTTTATCTTTTTTTACCAGTTGCGGATTAGGTTTAAAAGAATGTTCAGAAACTCATCCATGTCCATTACATCATGATTTTAAATTGTACAGGGATGGATTATATTTTATGTTTAGCGACAAGAAAATATCAGATTTAATTACCAAAATAGAAGAAGGAAATGCCTTTATAAGAAACCTACCCAACTATTAATGATTAAAAATAAAATCTCCTGTTTCGATTGTAAAAATGAAAATTGTTTCATTAAAAAGTATTGCTCTATTTCGTTAATGAATGAAATGGACACGCAAAAAATAGTGAATAGATATTCCAAAAAACAATTGATTTTTCACGAAGGCAATACTACAGATGGTATTTATTTTATACAATCTGGTAAAATTAAAGTTTTTAAAAACGGTGCTTTTAACAAAAACCAAATTGTACGTATAAGTAGTGAGGGCGATTTTTTAGGTCATCGTGGTTTTTCTTCTACTAATACCTACCCCGTTTCAGCCGAAGCCATTACTGAGTCTTACATTTGTTTTGTTGGTAAAAAGTTTTTTTACAAAATCCTTGAAGACACGCCAAAACTTACCATCAACTTAATGCTGTTTCTTGCCAACGAACTCAACTACGAAGAAGCAAGGTTACGTGATATGGCTGTTTTCAATGTTAGAGAGAAGGTTGCCAAAGCCATTTTAATATTGATTGAAAAACTAGGCTTAAATTCTCAATCGGAAATAAACAATTTGGAAGAATTAAGCAGACAAGATATTGCAGAATTGGTTGGATTAAATTCGAATCAAGTAACCAAAGTATTGGCAGAATTTAAGGAAGATAAAATCATTGAAACAGACAACAAAAAGGTTAAAATCATCAACCAAAAGAAACTAGAAGAAATTATATCTATTTAATAAAGTATGATATTAATCATACTTTTGTATTCTAAAAAACAGATTTAATATTGATTATTATCAAAACTATAAAAACGAATTCTGTTGTATTTTTACAGAATAAAAGACATTAGTGTCTATTATTAATTTACTAACTAAAAACTAAAACATTATGTTAACAAAAAGTCAAGCAAAATTGTTCTTCCTAGCAGGAACAGTAATTTTCTCGGTGTTGTTTCTTGGGCTTTCGCTCGATACTCACATGAACCGAGTTGGAGAACAAACCCACGAAGAAAACATTACTCCAGCAGTAGTTGCAGGAAAACATTTGTGGGAAGAAAACAATTGTATGGGTTGCCATACTATTTTTGGTGAAGGTGCTTATTATGCACCAGAACTTACCAAGGTAGTAGAAAGAAGAGGTGAAGGATACATTAAAGGATTATTAATGTCGCCAACCCCATGGGGAGAACATACTTCTGGCAGAAAAATGGTTGCTTACGGTTTTTCTGATGAAGAGGCAAATAACTTGGTTGAGTACTTTAAATGGATAGGAAATGTTGATTTAAATGGTTTCCCAGCCAAACCAAAATATAAAATTGAAGCAAATAAATAATTAATAACCAATAAAAATATATTATTATGAAATTCAAGACACAAAAAATAGCCTATTGGTTTTTCTTATCAGCACTAGGATTATTAGCACTACAAATAATTTATGGATTTATCATGGGCTTTGCTCACATGGGCATGGATGGTTTACATGATATTATTCCTTTTAATACTGCAAGAGCAGTTCACACCAATTTATTGGTTTGTTGGTTATTGTTAGGTTTTATGGGTTCTGCATACTACATTATTCCTGAAGAATCGCAAAACGAATTGTATTCACCAAAATTAGCCATTATACAACTAATTAGCTTTTTAGCAGTAGGTGTTACAGCTGTAATTGCTTACCATTTAAACTGGTGGGAAGGTCGTAAGTTCTTAGAAATACCAAGACCTTTAGACTACCTCGTGGTTGTCAATGTTTTAGCCTTTTTGTTTAACATTTTAATGACTTTATTTAAAGGTAAAAAACAAACAACTACCGCATTGGTTTTAGCTATGGGATTATTGTTTGCAGCTTTACTATACCTTCCTGGTATGATATGGTTTGATAGTCAAACATTAGATTCATTTTACAGATGGTACGTTGTTCACCTTTGGGTTGAAGGAGTTTGGGAGCTTATCATGGGTGGTATTTTAGCGTTCCTATTAATTAAAATCACAGGTGTTGACAGAGAGGTTATCGAAAAATGGTTGTATGTAATTGTTGGTTTAACTTTCTTATCAGGTATTTTAGGTACAGGTCACCACTACTATTACATTGGTGCTCCATCATACTGGTTATGGATTGGAGGAATATTCTCAGCTTTAGAACCACTTGCTTTCTTAGCAATGGCTTTATTCGCAATCAATATGTACCGTAAAGGCGAGAAAAAACATCCAAACAAAACTGCTTTAAACTGGACATTAGGCGCTGCAATAACTTCGTTTGTTGGTGCTGGTTTACTTGGAGCTGCTCATACATTACCAAATGTAAACATGTACACACATGGAACATTGGTAACTGCAATGCACGGGCACATGGCTTTTTGGGGTGCTTACGCCATGATAGTTTTAGCAATTATTGCTTACGCAATGCCCAACATAACTGGTAGAAAATTATACGACAATAACATGACAAGATACGCTTTCTGGTTAAGTAATATTGGTATGATTGGTATGACTGTAGCTTTTGGTGTAGCTGGTGTAGCTCAAGTTTATATGGAAAGAATTATGGGTGTTGATTTTATGGAAACTCAAAAAGAAATTGAACCTCACTTTTTGGTATTGATTTTATGTGCTACTGGTTTTACCGCTGGAATTACATTATACATCATTAACTTTTTCCAACATGGTACACCAACTGATGAAGCATTAGTTTCAGAGCAATAAACAAGTTAGTAATCTAATAAGCAGGAGAAACAATTGTTTCTCCTGCTTAAATAAAACCAAATGAAGAATACATTTTATAAAGTTATAGGCAAAGAGCAAGAAATTTTTGAGCACTCATACAAAAACAAATTACCCTTATTACTTAAAGGACCAACAGGAACAGGTAAATCGAGATTTGTTGAGTACATGGCTGAAAAACTTGGTAAAAAACTCTACACTGTAGCTTGTCACGAAGAAACTTCATCGACTGATTTAATTGGCAGATACATCATAAAAGGTAATGAAACCGTTTGGATTGATGGACCGATGACTAGAGCAGTTAAAGAAGGTGCATTTTTATATTTAGATGAAATTGCTGAAGCTAGGCCTGATATTATTGTGGCACTCCACTCATTAACCGACCACCGAAGAACACTATTTATTGACAAAACAGGCGAAACAGTAGCTGCCGATGAAAATTTCATGCTCATTGCAACATACAATCCTGGTTATCAAAAGGGATTTAAAGAATTAAAACCTTCAACTCGCCAACGATTTGTATCACTATCTTTTAATTATCCCGACAACAAATTAGAATCCGAAATTCTTTTAGAAGAAACAGGTATTGATGATGATACAGCAAAAAAATTAGTGAAATTAGGTAGCAAAATAAGAAACCTAACAGAACTTGGTTTAGCCGAAACCGTTTCTACTAGACTACTGGTTGATGCTGCACTATTAATTAAAAGTGGTTTACCACAGCGCTTATCGTGCGATGTAGCCATTGCTGAACCATTAACTGATGATGAAGACACTTTAACCGCTTTAAAAGATTTAATAAGTTTAAGTATATAACTTTTTAAAAAGTAGAGTTGAAACAAAAAAACGACATAAAACATTAAATTAGCGCAATGAAAAATATTGTCGTAATATCTCTCATATTAGCATCGATTTTATTATCAAGTATTATACTTACTTCTATTTGTAATGTTAAAAAATTTATTGTTTCAACCGAACTAGCTGAAGAAGAAGAAACGAGAACAAAAAACAGATCCAATTCAAATACGCTAAATTTAACTGAAGAAGAGGAGCAGCATGGTAATGAAATTTATCGACAATTTCCTGAATTCATAGAAATAAGTACATTAAAACCCTTCTATCTAAACTCATATTTCAATTCAGTTTTCATTGACATTGTAACCCCTCCACCACTTGGGTAAATAATTTTGCTCGTTCGAGTATTAAAAAAATTTATTTATCAATTTAATTTAGACTTATGTTTAAAAAAGAAAAAATGGGTATGTTTTCATACCTAAAGAATGACTTACCTGCTGGTTTGGTGGTCTTTTTGGTGGCACTTCCACTTTGTTTAGGAATAGCATTAGCTTCAACAGGGAGATCGGATTTAATGTTTTCTGGAATTATTGCTGGGGTTATTGGTGGTATTGTAGTTGGTTCGTTTAGTGGTTCTGCGTTGGGAGTATCTGGTCCTGCAGCAGGTCTTGTTGTTATTGTACTATCTGCAATAAAAACACTAGGTAGTTTTGAAGCATTTTTGCTTGCCGTAGTATTGGCTGGAGTTTTACAATTAGTAGCTGGATATTTAAAAGCTGGTATTATTGGATATTACTTCCCATCTTCAGTAATAAAAGGAATGCTTACCGCAATAGGGATAATATTAATATTAAAAGAAATACCTCATGCTCTTGGTTATGATGCCGATTTTATGGGAGATATCGATTTAAATCAAAAAGATGGACACAATACATTTTCGGAGCTTTACTATGCCTTTAAATACAACAGTATTGGCGCAATTATTATAAGTAGCATTTCAATTCTACTATTAATTTTATTTGACATGAAATTCATGAAAAAATTTGAACTTTTCAAATTTGTACCAGGAGCCTTATTTGTTGTTTTAACTGGTATATTAATGAATTATTTGTTCCTACATTTCTCTACAGGGTTAGAAATGACAGGAAAACACCTAGTTGAATTGCCTATAGCAAATTCACCTAAAGAATTTATGAGCTTTTTTAAATTTCCTGATTTTACAACCTTTGCCAACCCTCAAGTATATGTTATTGCTGCTACTTTAGCTATTGTAGCCAGTTTAGAAACATTACTTTGCGTTGAAGCTACCGACAAATTAGACCCTTACCGTAGGTTAACTTCTACTAATCAAGAATTAAAAGCACAGGGCATAGGCAATATAATTTCAGGTTTAATTGGTGGACTACCTATTACTCAGGTGATTGTTAGAAGCTCAGCAAACATTGGTGCTGGAGGTAAAACAAAAATGGGTGCAATTTTTCATGGTGTAATTTTATTACTTTCTGTTTTAATCATCCCTAATTTTTTAAATTTAATACCATTAGCTTCATTGGCTGCCATACTATTAATGGTTGGTTATAAATTGGCAAAACCACAAATTTTTATACAAATGTATAAATTGGGCAACTTACAGTTTATTGCTTTTTTAGTCACCATTATTGCGATTATAACTACCGACCTTTTAAAAGGAATTGGTATTGGTATGGTTGTCGCATTCTTTTATATTTTAAGAAGAAACTACCTTAACCCAGCAAATTTAAAATCTGAGATAATTGACGGGAAGACTGTTTATACCCTAACTTTATCAGAAGAAACTACTTTTATAAATAAAGCAAATATTTCACGTACATTAGATGAATTACCAAAAGACAGTACAATAATTATTGATGGTGAAAAATCATACTTTATTGCTTATGATGTTATTGAAAACATTAAAGAATTTAGAGATTTTACTTCAAAAACAAAAAATATAAAAGTTATTACCAAAGGTATTAAAACAGTTAAAGCTAAAGATTCTCATAAATAAAATTTAAAAAAATGGAACATACATTTTATAAACAACTCATTGAAAACAACCGTAAATGGGTTGAAGAAAAATTAGCTATAGATAAAAATTATTTTTTAGATTTAGCCGAAGGACAGCAACCACCTGTACTTTGGATAGGTTGTGCCGACAGCCGAGTACCAGCAAATGAACTGATTGGAGCTAAACCAGGTGAGGTTTTTGTACACCGTAACATTGCCAACATGGTTATACATACCGACATGAACATGCTGAGTGTGTTAGATTATGCTGTTAATGTTTTAAAAGTAAAGCATGTAATAGTTTGCGGTCATTATGGTTGTGGAGGTATTAAAGCTGCAATGGGCAATCAATATTTTGGTATTATTGATAACTGGATAAGACATATTAAAGATGTATATAGACTACATCATCTAGAGCTAAACAGTATTGAAGACGAGAACAAAAGGTTTGACCGTTTTGTAGAACTAAATGTGGTTGAGCAAGTTTATGATTTAGCAAAAACTTCGATATTACAACGAGTTTGGCGAAAAGGACAAGTTGTACATATTCATGGTTGGGTTTACAACATTCGCGAAGGACATGTTATTGATTTAGGTGTTAATTTTAGCAATGAAGATAACCTTGATGA
Source organism: Flavobacteriales bacterium (assembly GCA_020635795.1). Lineage (NCBI taxonomy): Bacteria > Pseudomonadati > Bacteroidota > Flavobacteriia > Flavobacteriales > Flavobacteriales bacterium. The sequence goes on along the minus strand of JACJZD010000001.1, from coordinate 361,893 downwards.
TGTATATAAATTAATAATTGAAAAAAAGTAAAATTGGAAATAGATCAGGTCATATTTAAACGCATTTATAATTTTTACAAAAAAATTACGGTAAAGGTTGATGAAGAAGTTGAACAACGAACTGTCTATTTAGAACCCTTAAAACCCCGACTAACCATTTTAGCCCGAGCTTTAAGTGGCTTTCAAAATGAAGTGTATACTTCAGAACGCGAAGGTGGTTGGTCGGGATTAAGTTTTTACTTGCCCTCAAATATCAATTTTAACGAAAAATTAGAAGACAATGTAAATTTTTACTTGTTTAGGGTCTTGTATTTATCCGTACAGCAAAAACTACAATTAAACTGGGCAGACAACGAAGAAAACAAACCTTCGGTATCGCAACAAAAAGCACTTGATTGTTCTGAAAAAGTTTTAGAACAACTTTTTATAGAGTACCCTAACACCAAATCTATTTTTGAAACTCAAAAAAAGAATTTAGAGCAATTTTACGCACAACAGCAAAAAGAAACAGACTACACTTGGCTTTTTGGCAGATGGATGAAAATTAATCAGCATATATTCAGTGCCAACACCACATCACCCAACACAAACGACAAAATCGAAAAACCAGAAATAACAACCGAACTAAATGCTAACCCAAGCGACGAGGTTGAAACCATTGCTATTGACAAAAAGCAAATGGAAGACAATGTGGCCACCAACAATTTTGAGAAAGTAGATACTGCATCTGAATTTAACGGAACTTTTAAAGAAATGGACGGTGATGACACCTTGAGCGATGATGAAGAAGCCATAAGAGAATTAAACTTAAAACATACGGTAAGAACAGATGAAGCCAATCATTCGGTATATAAAGCTGAGTTTGTAAACAGTAAATCGAATATATTAGTAGAAAACAAGTTAGACAAAGGTTACTTTTTACATTACAACGAATGGGACTATAAAAACCGAGTTTATAAACCAAACTTCTGCAAGGTTTATCCCAAAAAAGTAGATGAACGATTTTCAAATTATGCAGTAAAAACAATAAAAGAAAACGAAAAAACGAAACGAGAACTACTTAAATTATTTTCACAAATACATAACGAAACCGAAAAAGTTGACCGAGTTGTAGATGGTGAAAATGTAGATTTAGATGCGATTGTGGATGCGTTTACCGATATTATGTCGAACAAAACACCAACTGAAAAAGTGTACGCCACCAAACGAAGACGAAAAAAGGATTTATCGGTTTTAATTTTAATGGACACCAGCCTTTCTGCAGATGGATACACCAACAACCAAAAAGTTTTAGATGTAGAAAAAACAGCCGTTTTACTTTTTGGGGAGGTGTTGAATGAGTTTAACATCAACTTTCAAATAGACACTTTTTCATCGCGTACAAGAAACAACTGCTCGTACAAAAGTATTAAAACCTTTAACGAAAGTTGGCTTAAAACCCGCAACAGAATTGGTGCCATTGAAGCCGAAGATTTTACCCGAATTGGCACAGCACTTCGTCATGCAGGAAGTCAACTAGAAAAAGAAAACACCTCAAGAAAATGGATTATACTTTTATCGGACGGAAAGCCAAACGATTATGACACTTACGAAGGAAGGTACGGTATTGAAGATGTAAAAAAAGCTTTAAACGAATTAGAAAACAAGCACATTCATTCTTTTTCGTTAGCTATTGAGGCACATGCCAAATATTATTTACCGCAAATGTTTGGTCATAATAATTATAACATCCTTGCAAAACCTGAGGATTTACCATTTGCTTTTGGAAAATTCTATAAGAAAATTTTAACACATTAATATTTTGGAAAACACGCTAGAATCATCAAAAAAATCAATCTACTACCCTCCTGGAGGTATCCTTATTTGGTTTTTAATTATTCTCGAAATTTTTACATTTTTAGGTGCATCTATGGTATTCCTTTCCTATAAAAGTGATGCTTTAGAAGAATTTAAAATTGGTCAGGAATTTTTAAGCCAAACAGTTGGAACAATAAACACCATTATATTAATTACGAGCGGTTATTTTATAGCCAATGCTGTACACTATTTACGTATAAACGATTTTAAAAAAACTTCATTAGCTACAACAATAAGTTTAGTGTTGGGCGTACTTTTTCTACTTTTAAAAGGAATGGAATATTACCAGAAAATAAATATGGGAATAGGCTTTGAATACAACACCTTTTTTACTTTTTATTGGTTAATGACGGGGTTTCATTTTGTACATGTCTTATTTGGTGTTGGTTTACTAAGCTATCTTACGCTAGCCTTAAAAAAACAAAAATACAATGCTGAAAATATGTTTGATGTAGAGAGTATTGCAACTTATTGGCACATGTGCGATTTAATCTGGATATTAATTTTTCCACTACTTTATCTTTTATAACATGAACAACGAAATAAAACTGAACACCATAAGTTGGGTATTAATGGTTACGTTAATTCTTGCAAGTTTTTTTTTAGCAGAATCAACCATCAGCAATGTATTTTTTATTATAATTTCTTTAACAACAATAAAATTTTTCACTGTTGCCTTCCAATTTGTTGAAGTTAAGCATGCTCATATTGTTTGGAAATTGGTTTCTATTTTATTTGTATTAAGCTATATCATTGGATGTCTAATTATTTATTAGTTTTGTAATATGATTTATATCATATAACTATCTTCCAAAAACCACTTTTTGTATTGAGTAGAATCATTTCTACGAATAAAAGACACTCATATCTTTATATAAAATTTAAACAGTGTTTATATAGCAATCAATAATCAATTAATTATAAAAAAATTTAACATGAAAAAGAAACATCTAATCTACTTATCAATTGCAAGTTCAATGGTAATGTATAGTTGTGGTGGAGGCGAAAAACCTAAAGATGACGCTACAGCTGAAACAAAAACGGAGGGTATCCAACTAACAGAAGCTGAAATGCAACAAGCTTCAGATATTTATTTTGACAGATGTGCTGGTTGTCACGGCTCATCACGTCTAGGAGCAACAGGTCCACACTTATTACCTATTGCACCAGAAGGCAATCCAGCGCCAGGAACAACAGTTTTAGGTGCAGCTGGTTTAAGAGCATTTATAGAAAATGGTACACCAGGTGGTATGCCAGAATGGAAAGGAATTATGACTGATGCAGAAATTGAGTTAATGACTCGTTTCTTACAAGTTGAACCACCAAAAATTCCTGATTTTGGAATGAAAGAAATCAAAGAAACTTGGAAAGTTATTGTTCCTGTTGCTGACAGACCGACAAAACCAATGCACAAAAGAAACATCGACAACTACTTTGGTGTTATCATGAGAGATGCTGGTAAAGTAGCGGTTATTGATGGAGATACTAAAGAAGAATTAGCTGTACTAAAAACAGGTTTTGCTGTACACATTTTGAGAACATCTGCTTCTGGTCGTTACATTTATTCAGTTGGTAGAGACGGTAGAATTACCATGATTGATACTTATACTGAAACTCCAACTATTGTTGCAGAAGTAAGAGGAGCTTTTGATGCTCGTTCAGTTGAGGTTTCTAAATACAAAGGATACGAAGACAAATATTTAGTATTTGGTGGTTACAGCCCTGCTCACATTGCAATTTTCGATGCTCAAACATTAGAGCCAATTAGTGTAACTAGTACTGCTGGTAAAGCTTGTGATGGTGACATGGAACACATTGACGAAGCACGTGTTGCATCTATCGTAGCGTCTCATACCGACCCAGTTTGGATTTGTAACATTAAAGAAAGAGGTATGGTTGATATTGTAGACTATACTGACCCTAAAAATCCAAAAATTACTGAAATTCCTTCAGCTAGATTCTTACACGATGGTGGATGGGATGCTTCAGGAAAGTATTTCTTAGTAGCTGCAAATGCAAGTAACAAAATTGTTGTAATTGATGTTCCTAACAAAAAGCTAGTAAAAATTATTGAAACTGGTATTAAACCTCACCCTGGTAGAGGAACAAACATCAAAAACAATTTAGGTAACCTTTGGGTAACTAGTCACCTTGGAGAAAATAAGTTATCATTCATCAAAACTAACGCTGGCGAAGGTCAATGGACAGTAGTGAAAGAAATACAAGCTCCTGGTAACGGTGGTGGTGCATTATTTGTGAAATCTCACCCTAAATCTAAACACTTATGGGTTGATAGAACATTAAACCCTGATGTTGCATTACATTCAGCTGTTGATGTGTTTGATACTCAAACATTAGAACACAAAAAAACCATTACTATGCCAGAAGGTGTTGATGGTAGAATGGTTCACATGGAATACAACAAAAATGGTGATGAAATCTGGATATCTGTTTTCATGGGTAAAACAAGTGGTATCTTAATTTACAACGACAAAACATTAGAATTAAAACAAATCATTAAAGGTGATTGGGTACAAAACCCAACAGGTAAATTCAATGTTTACAACACGACTCACGATATTTATTAATAGGTTATTGGTTGTGAGTTAATTTTAGGTAAGTGGAGGGAAATTTCCCTCCACTTTTTTATGATAAAAATCATATAAATACCTTACAAAACTCACGATATGTTTTAAATGATATAACGAACTTAGCACCATAAATAATTAAACTAAATCATGAAAACAATTTACACAATTCTAGCAGCTTTAATCATTACTTCCAGCATTAAAGCCCAAGCTGTTTATGATTCAACATCAATGGGTGCTTTATACCCCAACCAAGTATTTTACAGTTTAGACAATGGTGAAGTAGCTAATATAGATAACAACAATTGGGACATCGCTTTTTCAGCAAGTGGAGCTGGTGCCGCAGGTAGTGCTATTTTATTAAATGAAGCAACATCTACATTATGGGCATATCCAGGAGACACATCGGCTTGGAGCACTTTTGACACTACCAATTATGCCAGTTGGCAAAGATTATTAAATACCGATACTACTTGGACAAATGGTGCATTTAACCTTTACAGAGGGGCTAATGGAACTTTTGACATGGGCTGGGGAATATTAAATCCAACCAACAACTTTTGGACATTTGGAGATTCACTTTATCTAATTAAACTGAGCGATAATTCCTTCAGAAAATTGTGGATTTTAAGCTTAAAATCTGGTGTTTGGGCGTTTAAATATGCAAACATTGATGGAAGTAATGAACAAATTATTACAATAACTAAATCAACTTATCCTAACAAAAATTTTATCTATCACTCTATTCTTAATAACCAAACTATTGATAGAGAACCTGTAAATTCATCGTGGGATTTAACCTTTGTAAAGCATACCGACTATGTTAATCCTCCAGGAACTTACGTTTCAGTAACCAGTGTGTTTAGCAATAAAAATGTTTGGAGTGCCAAAGCTCACGAAGTTGACTCTGCAACCGCAGCAGTTTCAACAACTCCTCAAACAGCTTTTACTCAAAACATTTCTAACATAGGTAGAGAATGGAAAAGATACATTTCAGCACAAGCTTTTTGGAATGTTTACGACTCGGTAGCTTACTTTGTTTACGACAACGATAGTACTAATTTTTACAGAATTCAATTCACCGCTTTTGGTGGAATGGGCAACGGAAAAACATTCTTTTACAAAGAACTATTAAACAATGTTGGTATTGCTGATGAAAATGTTCAAGCAACTTTTGCATTGTATCCAAACCCAGTTAAAAACAACTTAACTTTATTACTGAATAGCAATAAGTCAGAATTGTTAGACATTGATATTTACAGCATTAATGGTGTGTTGGTTGCTCAACAACGATTAAACGCTTCTAGCGGAACACAACAACTCAATATCAATACAAGTGATTTAAGTAATGGTTTTTATGTGGTTAATATTAAATCAGAAAGCTACAATTTATCACAAAAGTTTATAAAACAGTAAAAAAACGATGAAACTCAACTACCATATATTGAGTTTTGGATTTATTATTTTATTTTCAATAAGTTTGGTTTTTGGGCAAAACTCAACAATCAAACTTATTGATTTTAAAACCAACGAGCCTATTTATCTGGCTCACGTTAAGTTTACCAACTTAACCACAAACAATTTTAAGTGGACCATAACTGACGAAAACGGAGAAGCAATTAGTCCCTACAATGACAGTACATTGGTAGAAGTTTCATACATCGGCTACGAAAAAACTATCTTTTCCCTTTCAGCGAACCAACAAGCTACCATTAAACTCCAACAAACAAGTTTTGGGTTAAACCAAATGGTAGTTACAGCTAATTTTATTCCTGTTGTATTAAAAGAATCAGTTTATGATGTTAAAACCATTAGTGAAGAAAAAATTATTACGAAAGGTGCATCAAACCTACGAGAAGCACTAACCAGCGAATTAAATTTTAAAACCAACAACGGCCACGTTAACGAAACTGCCATAAACCTGAATGGTTTATCGGGCAATCATGTAAAATTTATGATTGACGGAGTTCCGGTGGAAGGCAGAATTAACGGTAACATTGATATTTCTCAAATCAACTTAAACGAAGTAGAAAAAATTGAAATTATTGATGGTCCAACTTCGGTTGCTTATGGCACAAATGCGTTAGGTGGAACGATAAATGTTATCACCAAAAAAAATCAGGTAAAAAATGTAAGTGTTCATTTAAAAAGCTACTACGAAACCATAGGGCAGTTTAATTTTAGTGGAAACGTTGGCTTCAAAATAAAAGACAATAATTTTAAATTTAGTGGTGGTAGAAATTTCTTCGAAGGCTTTGCAAACCCAGATACTTCACGCTTTAAAACATGGAAACCAAGAGAGCAATATTTTGGTTCTTTTATGTTTAATCGACGAATTAAGCACTTAAAACTCACCTACATATTTGATGGTTTTACAGAATTGATGACTAGCCGAGGAGAGCCAAGAGCTCCTTATTATATTACTGCTTTTGATACTTATTACAAAACACATCGACTCACCAACAAAGTGTTATTAACTGGCAGAGTATCTCCTTTTAATTATATTGATTTAACTGCTTCACAATCTTACTACAAACGAACAAGAAACATTTATTTTAAAGATTTAACCACTTTAAAACAACTCATAACCGATAGCAAAACTGACCAAGACACCACTATTTTCAACAATTATTTATTTAGGACAGTATTCTCTCATTTAAATGATTCAACAAAATTTAATTATTCGGTAGGTACAGAACTAAAACAAGATTTTATTTCCGCTCAGCGTGTAACCAATACCAATCAACAAATAGGTGACTATGCCATTTTTGCAACATTAGATTATAAACCTATAAAAAAAATAGTAGTTAAACCTGCTGTACGATTTGCCTATAACACTCGCTATCAAGCACCTATAATTCCTTCACTAAATTTGCTTTATAATGCAACTGATAATTTACAATTTAAAACATCTTATGCCAAAGGTTTTCGGTCGCCCGATTTAAAAGAGCTTTATTTAGAATTTCATTACAACTCTACCATAAACTTATGGGGAAACACCGATTTAATTGCTGAAAATTCTGACCATTTTAATTTTTCAGTAAACTACACTAAAAAAATTGATGACCATCATTTTCAACTAACGCCAAAAATATATTACTCAAAAATCAACAATTTAATCAGCTTAGCTCAAACTACTGATGTAGATTGGACATACACCAACATCGATTTTTTAACCACTCAAGGTTCTTCATTAAATTTAACATACGATTATAAAAAAATGAACTTTTCTGTTGGATACAATTATTATGGCAACTACAACTCTTTGTTTGACAACAATAATTTTAACAACAAATTCTTTTACAGCAACGATGTAAACTCGAGTATTGGTTTAAACTTCGATAGTTTGGCTTTATCCATTAACTTAAATTACAAATACACAGGGCTTATCAGGAACTTTTACTTAACAGATACCGACGAAGTAAAAGAAAGCTACATTGGCGATTACAGCACCTTTGATGCAAGCTCTACTAAATACTTTTTAAACAAAAAATTAGGCTTAACTGCAGGAGTAAAAAACATTTTTAATGTTACCGATGTAATTATGGTAGGAGATGTTTTTGGCGTTTCTAACCAGAGCGATGCCTCCCGATTAAACGTACTTTGGGGAAGATCATATTTCGTATCTTTAAACTTTAACTTTTAATGAAAAATTATTTAGTTATACTATTTCTACCTTTATTTTTAAGCTCTTGCTTAAAGGAAGAAACACCTGTGCCTATACCTGAACCTGGTAATATGGAAACAGTGATTATTGAAATAGGTTTTCCATACCTTAATCAAGTCTATTACGATTGTGAAACCAATAAAGTAGTAAAAACCAACACCAAGTACGATTGGGATATTTCCTTTGAATGCACTCCAAGTGGTTCACACATTTTATTAAATAATGCTACTGGAATGTTAGCCGCTAACTTTGGCAATGTTCCTTTTTCATCAGTAACCTCAGCAAGTGGTGTAACTTGGTTGTGGGACAATCCAAACGGTAATTTAGATTCTACAGCTTTTGGCAACTGGGTAAACACCAACAATGTTTATTTGGTAGATAGGCAGTATGATGATGTCGGAAATCATAGAGGTTACCGAAAGCTTCAATTTATTGATGTAAACACCCTTACCTACACCTTTAAATTTGCCAATTTGGATGGTTCAAATGAACAAACTGTTACTCTTTACAAAAATTCAGCAATCAACTTTATTCATTATAGTTTTGATAACGGCGGACAAACCTTGAGTTTTGAACCCGAAAAAAATTCGTGGGACTTATTGTTTACCAATCATCATCATAAATTTGACAACCTCACTTTACCATTTGTTTTAACGCAAACGCTTACCAATAAATATAACGGCGTTATGGTTGCCGAAGATAACAACAATAACTTTTTCAACATTACACTAAAAGATACCTCGAACTACACTTTTACTAACTATTGGGATGAAATTGGTTATGACTGGAAAATTAGAAACAGCTCCGACAATTCATTTACGATTGACGTAAACAAAAGCTTTATAGTTAAAACCACCCAAGGATTATTTTACAAATTACGTTTTATCGATTTTTATAACAATTTAGGACAAAAAGGCTATCCTACTTTTGAAATTCAACGCTTATAAAATGAAATCTATCTCTATTGTTACTTTTATTATTCTTTTTGTCGGATTTTCTTGTAACTCGCCCACTACGCCAATTGCTTCATTTCACCCCAACGGTATAGGACCAATTGAAAAATTAGAGCTAAATCCAATTAATGATTCTTTAATGAAACATGGCAAAGCTATTTTCGACCTAAAATGTAGTAAATGTCACACTATGGAGTATAAAAATACTGGCCCTGATATTAGTGATATTTTATGGACTAGAAAACCCGAATGGGTATTAAATTTTATGTTAAACAAAGACGAAATGCTTATTAAAGATTCGTTTGCAATTAAAACACAGCTGCAACATCAAACCTCTTGTAATTTAACCATTGAAGATAAAGAAGAGGCCTTAGCTATACTGGAATACTTACGAATGTATCAGATTTGGTTACACGAGTTTAATGCAAAATAGTTTCATTTTAAAAACGCAACAGTTTTTTCTAAAACTAACTGAACATCAACAGGAAAATGGTCGTCTTCAAAAGGATGTTTTGCTCCAAAGGTATGATTACCTCCTTCCACTAAAAACAATTCGGAGGTTGCATTCCATAATTTTAAATTTTTTGCTTCAGAAACATGAACCGCTTCATCGTTTGTTCCGTGTACAATTAAATGTGGCACAGTTAATTTCTCGGCAGCTTTACAAATATTAAGTCGCTCCTTGTTTTTTAAATTATCTTCAACAAATTGGTAATACATGGGCATTTGTTGGTGAGTACGACCATTTTCTACATACAATACTCCGTCGGTTTTCCACTTTGTTAAATCTTGGGGTAAACGCAACAAAAAATCTGATACCGCTGCCCAAGTCACCAACTTTTTTATCCGCTTGTCTTCAAAAGCATGAATTATACTAACCCCTCCTCCTCTACTATGCCCTATCAAATAAATTTCATTACCATTAATTTCTTCTTTGGGTATAAGTTTATTTTGTTCAACCCAGCTAACTACCATTTCTAAATCATCCAATTCTTTGGTGTAATTGTTATTGCCAAAAGCTTCCAAATCAGGAAAATCTATCGGTTGTTCAATTGTACCACCATTGTGCGAAAAATTAAATTTTACAAACACAAAATTGTTTGCAATAAAAAACTCCATCATTTTATTGAAATGCCCCCAATCTTTAAACCCTTTAAATCCATGTGCAAAAACAACCACTGGTTTTTGTTGTTGAGTTGTTTTATAGCCATAATCCAATAAAATGGGATTATTGTGTTTGCTTTGTATTATATTATTTCTTGAGATATTCATGGAATAAATTTACAAAATATACTTTCAATTTATATTTAACAAATAACGTCTTACTTCATTATGGGTGAATACATCAAACTATAGATAAAATTATTTCGAGAAAAGTACAGCATAACAAAAGGGGTGGATCTAAATCGTATAGATCTCTTTTGTTTTTATATAAATCAAAGTTGTAATGAATGTTTACATTTGATTAATATGTGTTAATCACACCTGATGAATTATGAAAAGATCTGACTTTTTAAAAACCATTTTACTGGTTGGTGCTCCATTAATAGCTTTCCCAAATAGTATAATTGCTATGGTTACAGAAACCAAAAGCAACTTCCGACGAATTTATTCCAACAGCAAGTTAAGGTCTGAATTTTATAAATTTTTAAAAAATGTGTTTAATCTTTATCCAGAAAATGATATGCACAAGCTTATTGCAAAAGCTACTGCTAATAAAGTAACCGATAAAGATATTTATATAGAAGCACAAAGTAAATTAGATGAAATTACTCCAACGTTTTCAGCATTAAACTATCAATTACCTGCCTTATTCAAACAAAAGGAAGAAATGGCAAAACAAGCAGTTACCTTACTTGAAAAAGGAACTACTTACAATGGTTATTTAGAAATAGGATCTTCTGGAAGATACTTGGATTATTTAGAAGAAAAAGTAAATATTACTGGCGAACGATTTTATGCAGACTTTAAAACCCCTGGTTATTCTATTACCGAAATGATTGATAGAGGTCAAATTAGTATTGGTGCCAACTACATTCCAATGGCAGATTATAACACCAATTTTGCTGCATTAATTACTAACAACAGTTTAGATTTAGTAACGGTTTACATTGGTTTTCACCATTGTCCACTTGATTTACATATTCCTTATATCTCGTCAATCAGAGATACAATGCGAGTTGGGGGTAAATTAATTTTGCGTGACCACGACTGTATTGATGATGACCAAACTACTTTGGTAGCTTTGGCTCACGATGTTTTTAATATGGGCACTAAAGAAACTTGGGAGTATAACAGCCGTGAAATTAGAAACTTTTATACGCTCGATTTTATTTGTGATTTTGTAGAAAAAGTTGGATTTAAATTCGATAAACGAACACTGTTTCAAGAAGGCGACCCAACCAAAAATGCATTAATGATGTTTACAAAAATTTAATTCTCTTTCAATGAACAAATTAATCTCAAAACTTTACCTGATACTACAATTCCTTTTTACTTTTTTTAAAAAATGTAAAGCATTTATTCATAAAAAAAAGCGTCGTGCTATTCCTTTTTACTTCCTAGTAGGATATATCCTTTTTGTAATCATCTTAATACAAACTGCTGGTGATTCTAATTTCAATAAAACATTGCCTAACAAGCGAATAAATGATGTTACCGCCATTAATCCCATTCAAGTTGGTAAAGAAATAACACCCGTTACTACACAAGAAATTATAACAGCCATACAATCTACCACAGATCCAATTTCTATAGGTGGTGGAAGGTTTAGTATGGGTGGGCAAATAGGCTACGAAAATAGTTTGCACATTGATATGCGTCAGTTTAACAAAGTATTGAACATTGACGCCGAAAAGAAACAAGTAACTATTCAACCTGGAATTACATGGCGGACACTACAAAATGCCATTGACCCTTATAATCTTTCCATAAAAATTATGCAAACCTACGCCAACTTTACTGTTGGAGGTTCCATTTCAGTTAACTGTCATGGTAGGTATATTGGTCACGGACCAATTGTTTCGTCAATAGAGCAACTAAAAATTGTTACTGCATCGGGTGAAATTATTACTGCTAACAGAACCGAAAATCAAGAAATTTTTAATGCTGCGGTTGGGGGTTATGGAGGCATTGGTGTTATTGTTGAAGCTACTTTACAATTGGAAGACAATGTAAAAGTAGAACGTCAAACCCAATTGGTTGATGTAAAATATTACAACGATTTTTTTAACAACAACATTGGTAACAACAAAAAGGTTGTTTTTCAGAATGGCGATTTATATCCACCCAACTACGATGTAATAAATAATGTATCTTGGGTAAAATCTGACAAAGAATTAACCGACACCACCAGAGTGACTTCTAAAGCTGAAAATTATTGGATTGAACCCAAAATTGTTGAAGTAGTTTCTTGGGGAAGTTTTGGAAAATGGATACGTAAAACAATTATTGACCCCATTGTTTATAATGAAGAAAAAGTGGTTTGGAGAAACAAAGAGGCGAGTTATGATGTTCGCGAATTAGAGCCAAGCTCTCGCGAAGAGCAAACTTATGTGTTGCAAGAATATTTTATTCCCGTAAACAACATCCAATCATTTATACCAAAAATGAAGGCTATTTACGATAAATACGATGCCAACATCATCAACATTTCGTTACGCCATGCTTACCCTGATAAAGAATCGTATTTATCGTGGGCAAGAGAAGAAGTTTTTGCATTTGTGGTGTATTACAAACAAGGTACCGACCAAGAAGCCAAAGACATTGTTAAACAATGGACCATTGAAATGACCGATGCCATTTTGAGTGAAAACGGCGCTTGGTATTTACCTTATCAGCCACACGCAACTGTTGCTCAATTTCAACAAGGATTTCGAAATTCTAGCAAATATTTCGAAATTAAAAACCGTGTGGATTCTAATCATCGTTTTACCAATAAATTGTTGGACAAATACAATCCATACATTACTCAAAACATTGAAAAACAACGAGATGAAATTAAAGGATATTACCGAGAAGAGGAGCAAACCATTTTAACGGTACCTGAATGGTATTTGGTGTTTAACCCAAAAGAATATGCCGATTATTTAACCGAAGGCAACAACCCTTCCGATTTTCCTTTTTATGCTTCTATTGATGAATATTGGAGTTTGTATGACAAATCGATGAAACTGGTTTCGGAAGCATATCCAGAAAACGAAGAATACACCACCATGCTTCAAGTTATTGGTGTGAGTGTTACCTTAGAATATGCCGTTAAAATTTTGTACGAAAACACCATTGGCAGATTTTTTGGTTGGTTTGCCAACAGCCAAATTTCGGATGAAGAAAAAACCATTGTTGCAGCACAACGTGCTTACAGCGATTTTATTTACCATACCGCTTGGTACGAGTTTCAATTTATGCCTTGGATAAAAAAGGTGTGGTCGACCTCTAACACTGCCGAAAGCAATTGGTTACGAAAAATGGAACGAACACTTTTCTTTACCTTCGAATTTACGTTTAAAGCTGGTTATGCGCAATTGATTGAATGGGCTGCAAAGGCAAGTTACGAAGAACCCGTTACCGATATTTACTTATTAATTTCAAGCAACGAGCCCTTACAAGCATCGGAAAACGTAAAAATAATGAGCACCATTGGTAACAAGCAAATTATTGGAATTACCCGTTGGGGAGCTTTTACCGAAACCATTTTAACACTTTGCGAACAAGACCTTACTATTCTTGAAATTGGTGGAAACGATGAAATTGCTGTTTCTGTGCTTAAAAACAATACACAAACCTTTAATTTTAAGGGTGCTGAATTGCTTTACGAATCGAACGTAGTAACCAACAACCAAGTAAAACGATTGGTTCACCTAATACCAACCCATCAATTATTGGCATTTATAAAACACTGCAAAACAACTAATATTGAGGTAGAACACGTTTTTGATTATTGATAAATAATTAATATTAAATTTGGTTAGATAAATAATTGTATTTGAACAATTGTTCAGTATTTCTTAAACATTAGATAGTATGATACGATATATTTTAATAATTTTTTTTAGTTTTATTTCTAGTTTAGTTTTTGGACAAAATATATCAAATAATTCTGTTGTTATTACAATTGATAAAGAATTAATTAACGATACAAATTGTAATGATTTATCTTGTAAGACCTTATTGATTGAAAGACTAAACAATAAATCTAAAGTTATTATTTTATTCCCGTTGGGGGGTTCTCAAACAGATGTATCGCTTTACTTATTAAAAGATTATCTAGAATACAAAAATGATTCTAAAGAACTTGATTATGTTACAAAAAGACGTGATAGTAAAGTAATTATTGATGGGCAACCATTAACAATAAATATGACAGATTTAGAAGACAATGAATACCTTGTTAACTATATGAGCTGCAATTCACATGGTCTAATAAAGTTGTTTTTGAAAACAAAAGAATAATAATAGCACAACAAAACTCCCCAAACTCCCCTAAAACAAATCGAATTAATGTATATTTTTGGCTTCTCTAAAGGTTTAAATTATGGAAGCAAGTAAAATGCTAAATTATATTAAAGATGTATTGGTAAATATGCCAGCTGGTTGGTTGAGTATAACCACTCATCGACTAGATATTTACGAAGAAAAATTGGCTAAAACTCAATTTTTAGAACAGTTCGAAAACTTGTTTAATACCAACAATGCTACATCAACGGCACTGAACGAATTACCAACTGCTTACGATTACATTCGTTTAGGCCATCCATTATCTTGTGTGCTGGAATGGGCAATAGCTAAATCAAATAATCTAAAACCTGAAAGTGTCATTGGTTTTTCATCACAAACAATGCCTGTGTTGGCGATTTTACGAAAAAATTTATTAGCCAATAAAAACACTCAACTTGTTTATAAGGGTAAATTACCCGCTTTTTTTGATGCTGAAATATTGCGAAACATTTATGGTTATCAATTTGAATTAAAGCAAGTGGATAAAGCTTCGGATATTCCTGCTTTTAACGGCAGTACTATTTTTATTTCACAACAAGATGAAATTGCTGCGATTAATCTTACTTCAAACGTTGATTTTTACATCAATGTTAACGGTAGTCTCGGAAGTATTTTATTGGTAAATGGCGAGCAAAATGAAGATTATATCTCAGAAATTCAGCATGTAAGACGAAGAGAAACCATTGCAATGACACCAGCCAATTGTCTTTCAGCTTTAAAGTTGCTCATCGATAAGTCAGCAATTGAAACTCCAAAAAACAATGTTAAGGCAAACAAAACAGCGGTATTAAATTTAATCAACGAAATTACTGGTACAACCACAAAAGCACTTGTTGCTTCTAGTGGACTATCTATTCAATATGCCATTTTAATGGGTTTAATCCATGATGCGGTGGAAAACCATAAAGGAAAAGCGATAAAAATTATTGTTCCACCAAATTGTTATGGTGGTACCAACGACCAAGCCAGACGTATTGCTGCTTGCCTTAATCATGTTGACGTGGTTGATTTACCCGTTGATGGCGGTAACGACATGAATAAAAGTATTGATACGGTTTTAGCTAAAATTGCCAACGAAGATGCTGTTCCTTACATTATTGCTGAAATACCTACCAACCCACGAGTTGAAGTGCCTGATTTGATTCAATTAAAAAATGTATTAAGTGCAACGCGTAAAACTGCAAATGGCGGTATCGCAATACCGCCAGTGTTTATTTTAGACCAAACATTTTGCCCTAATGTGCACTTTTTAGGCGATAACGACATCCTTGCATCGGTTAAAACCATTTCGTTTGCTAGTGGTTCTAAATTCCCGAGTGGCGGACTTTGTACTGCTGGATACTGTGTAGGAAACAACAAAACCGCTGCTTTGATGGAGAAAGTAGAAAAGCACTTATTACTTTGCGATAACGAGGCTACAGCCCTACAATATGAAATTTTGGCTCAACAAATGCCTTCGATGAATCAACGAATTAGTGACGCTTACAAAAACACGCGTGAATTTGTAAACTTTATTAGCAAAACCCTGCCAACAGCAAAAATCAATTTTGTTTCAGAAGAGTTGGCAAAACAAGGGTTTACACCATCCGTATTTTCGTTAGACCTACCAACAAAAGGAAATACTGCTGAAGAAAAAGAAGCATACAAAAGGGAATTAAACCATAAACTAATCAACTTAATGATTACAAAAATACCTAACGAAAGTAAGTATTGCGTGAGTTACGGACAGTTAAAAGGTTGTTATTGGACGATACCTGCAACATCAACTCAAGGCACAACCAAAGAAGGCGACAAAGATTACATTGCCCGAGTAGCTCTTTCTGCCAACATGGATTTGGAACTGCACAAGAAAGTGTTTTTAGATTTTGTTGGAACGATTTGAGATTGGAAAAAAATTATAAAATCAGATTGAATTACACATGAATACAAAAACTATACTTTTTTTAATCTCTTTTATCCTACTTCACTTTAAGTTTTTGGCACAGAATTGTGAACTAACCACTCGTGAATTAATTCATCAACTCACTTATAAAATAGACACAATAGATGCTAAAACATATGAAAATGTTTTCGTTGAACAAAATTTGGTTCTTGTCATACAGAAACCAGAAGAATATTTCCAAAAAGAATATCCTAACATATTCATAAAAAAAGGGCTCTGTTACTATTTCAAATCTATAGAAGGAGAAGAATTAAAAGCATGTGCAATAGATACTTCTATTGATTTTAAAGAGAACTTGCAGTATGAATTCAAAGGAATATATTGCAATAATTTATTAATCTATATAAGTGGGTATGAATCTTGGGGACACCTTTCTGTTAGTCTTTTAGATGGAATGACTTTTAGCACATTAGGGAAACCCATTACTTCAAATTGTAAACTAATATATTCTTATTCCCAAAATTATGGGGAGGAAGAAATAACAATCTTTGACGTTGCAACAAAAAAACAACTTGTCCTTATTATTGATAGTTGGTTTACAGACGAATCTAAGCAAGATGATAATAATATATTTTTTAAAATGAAATCAATGAATTGCTTAGAAAAAGAAATCTATCTAAGAGTTTCAATAAAATAAGTACGATTTACATCTTATCAGGAACATTAATACCCAATAAATCCATCCCAGATTTTATTACTTTGCCCACATTTTCTGCTAATTGTAAACGAAATGCCAATTTGTTAGCGTCCTCTTCTCGTAAAATATCAACAGTTTGGTAAAAGTTGTTAAACTCTTTAACCAAATCAAAAACATAGTTACACAACACCGCTGGGCTATATGTGTTACCTGCATCGGCAATAACGGTAGGGTAATCGTTCAAGAGTTTAATCAAACCTATTTCCTTTTCGTTAGTATCAACACTTGTAAAAGTTTTGCTAAATCCTTTTTCTTGTGCTTTTGCCAATAACGATTGAATTCGTGCATAAGCATATTGTATAAATGGTGCTGTATTTCCGTTCAAGTCAATCGACTCTTTCGGGTCGAAAACCATTCCTTTTTTAGGGTCAACTTTTAACAAAAAGTATTTTAATCCACCCAAGCCAATGGTAGCATACAACTGTTCTCTATCCGTTTCGTTCATGTTTTCGATGTGTCCACGCTCTTGTGTACTTGCTTTGGCATCTTGCACAATGCTTTCCATTAAATCGTCGGCATCCACCACCGTTCCTTCACGCGATTTCATTTTACCTTCGGGCAATTCAATCATACCATACGATAAATGGTAACAACCATCCGCCCAACTGTAGCCTAATTTTTTAAGTATGGTAAACAACACCTTAAAATGATGGTTTTGTTCGTTACCAACCGTATAAATCAACCCACTTAGGTTTTGATGTTTTTTGTAACGTTCAATAGCCGTTCCAATATCTTGTGTCATGTACACCGAAGTTCCATCAGCACGCAACAACAATTTGTCGTCCATTTTTTCGGCACTTAAATCGCACCAAATGGAGCCATCAGGTTTTTGATAAAACACTTTTTCTGCCAATCCTTTTTCTACCACATCTTTACCTAAAATATAGGTGTCCGATTCGTAATACAACTCATCAAAATCAACTCCCATGGTTTTGTAGGTTACATCAAAACCCTCATACACCCAGCCGTTCATGGTTTTCCACAAGTCAACCACAGCAGCATCGCCTTCCTCCCATTTCAACAACATGGCTTGAGCAGCTTTAAAAATTGGAGCTTCTCGTTCAGCTACTTCTTTTTCAGTTCCAGCATCCACTAAAGTTTGAATTTCTTTTTTGTATGCTTTGTCAAACTCCACATAATACTTACCCACCAAATGGTCGCCTTTTAACCCACTTGTTTGAGGAGTTTCTCCATTACCAAACATTTGCCAAGCCAACATACTTTTACAAATGTGTATGCCACGGTCGTTAATAATTTGAGTTTTAAACACTTCGTGTCCGTTTGCTTTTAAAATTTCTGCAACCGAATAGCCTAAAAAGTTATTTCTTAAATGCCCTAAATGCAGCGGTTTATTGGTATTTGGTGAAGAATACTCCACCATGTACGTTTTACCAGAAGTTGAAGCAAAACCAAAGGTTTTATTGGCATTAATTTTTCCAAAAAGCTCCACCCAATAATTTGCAGAAATAGACAAGTTTAAAAAACCTTTAACCACATTAAAATCTTCGATTTGGTCAATGTGTTGTTTTAAATATTCACCCAAATCATGAGCTGTTTGCTCTGGCGATTTTTTTGAAGCCTTTAAAAAAGGAAAAACCACCACCGTTAAGTCTCCTACAAATTCTTTTTTTGTTTTTTGTGGTTGAGCTAATTTACTGTCTATATTTTCATTGTAAAGCGACTGAATTGCTTCAACCACTTTTTGCATTATTGTATTTTCCATATTTTTTTCTATTTCTCGCAGATGTCGCTAATAAACGCTGATATTTTCACAACTTTTTTTCTCGCAAATTCCACAGATTTCCGCTGATTAGATATTATATTTATCTTGGATTATAAAT
Organism: Flavobacteriales bacterium; assembly: GCA_020635795.1. Lineage (NCBI taxonomy): Bacteria > Pseudomonadati > Bacteroidota > Flavobacteriia > Flavobacteriales > Flavobacteriales bacterium. The sequence goes on along the minus strand of JACJZD010000001.1, from coordinate 342,852 downwards.
TATTTACTATTCTTACTATTTTGATTGGATCTTCATTAAAATTTATCAATAAACCAAGTTTCTTATTTGTTAATTTCAAATAAGTTAAAAGTTGTTTGTGATGGACAGGTAAAAGCGTTTCTATTGATTTAACTTCTATAATAACCAAATCATCCACTAATAAATCAAGTCTAAAACCTAATTCCAATTTAACATCTTCATACACAACAGGTATAGGCAGTTGTGTTTTTACTCCCCTTTCCATTTTTGTTAATTCATAAGCAATGGCAGCCTCATAAACAGACTCAAACAAGCCAGGACCAAGCTCATTATACACTTTGAATGCAGCGCCTCTAATGTCGTATGAAATATTATCTTCCTCTTTCATTATAATTTATTCTCCGCGTAAATCTGCAAAATCTGCGCGAAACTTTATTTGATATTCACTTTTTCTATTTTATCGGTAACATCTAGCAACACATCAAATGCAGTTTCTGCCATTACATTACCTTTATTATCTAAACACGGATTTACTTCAACTACTTCTAAACAAGCTACTTTACCCGACTCTATCATTCCATTTATAATCTGTTTAATTTCGTTTTGGTCAAAACCTTTCGAAACAGGAGTTCCTGTTCCTTTAGAAATTAAATCGCAATCCATACTATCTACATCAAACGAAATGTAAATTAAATCACAGTGATTAAGTTTTTGAAGTGCTTCTGTTAAACACAGCCCCATTCCTCTATACCTGACTTCTTCAACTTTGTAGTTCTTTATGTTGTTTTTTGCTATGGTATAATCTTCTGGAGATTCGGTATCTCTAACACCAAAATAAATCAAGTCTGAGTGTAAAATTTTAGGTGTGATGTTACCAATGTTTTTCATGGCTTCCCAATTTTCTCGGGTAGTTTCAGAAACATCGTTTCTTTTTTTATCCATGTTGTCATCAGCCAAAGCAGCAGCCAATGGCATTCCATGTATATTGCCAGACGGCGTTGTATAAGGAGAATGAATATCGGCATGCGCATCAATCCATACTACTCCCAATCGTTTATTAGGGTAAGCACATTTAATTCCACTTATTGTACCTAAAGCCGAAGAATGATCGCCAGACAGCACCAATGGGAATTTATTTTCGATTAAAGTGTCTTTAACATATTCCGATAAACGCTCACAAACAGCTCTAACTTTATCAATTCTTAATCCATAAGGCGTATTTTGTTTACCATAAACAGCCTCGTTTGATGTAGGTACATCAACATAACTATGGTTATTAAAAAAATCGCTACCCGCATTAATTGCAGCTATTTCTATAGCATCTACACCCAAGTCTGAGCCTCGAGTTCCAGCACCTATGTCCGACCGATTTTTAATTATTTTTATTTCTTTCATCGCTAATTAATTATAAAAACCCTCATCCAAGTCATTTACTTTTGTAATTTTACACCAATCTAACTCACTTAAGTTAACAAAATGAAAAACACTTATCAAGATTTAATAGAGCAAACATTTTTCTTTCCGCAAGATGGCTACGAAGTTATTGAAAATGAACTACACTTTAATAAAATTCCATTAATGGATATTATTAAACAATATGGAACACCTTTAAAACTGTCGTACCTACCCAAGATATCTGCACAAATCAATAAAGCCAAAACCATGTTTAAGGTGGCTATGGCAAAAGTGAACTACGAAGGTAATTATACTTATTGTTATTGCACAAAAAGTTCCCATTTTTCATTTGTTTTAGAAGAGGTTTTAAGAAACGATGCTCACATTGAAACTTCTTCTGCCTATGATATTGAGATTCTTAAACAGATGTTTGAAGAGAAAAAAATCTCAAAAAACAACTACATCATTAGTAATGGATTTAAAAGAGAGCCCTACCTTCAAGGTATTACCGATTTAATGAAAAGTGGGTTTAACATTGTTCCAATACTTGACAACAAAAGAGAATTAGACTACTACATCAACGAAATAAAAGACACTAAAGAAATAAATATTGGTATTAGAATTGCATCGGAAGAAGAACCTTCTTTTGAATTCTACACTTCTAGGCTTGGTATCAGACACAAAGACATCAAAGAGTTTTACAAAAACAAGATTAAGCCCAACAAGAACATTAAGCTTAAAATGCTTCACTTCTTTATCAATACTGGCATAAAAGACACCACATACTATTGGACTGAGCTTTTAAAAGCATTGAGCATATACTGCGACTTAAAAACCATTTGTCCTGAATTAGAAGGATTAAACATTGGTGGTGGCTTACCATTTAAAAACTCGTTGGGTTTTGAGTTTGAGTACGAATACATGATTGAGGAAATTGTAGCCCAAATAAAAGATTATTGCAATAGTCGAGGTGTTAAAGAACCTAACATTTTTACAGAATTTGGCTCATTTACCGTAGCTGAAAGTGGTGTTAACATTTACTCTATTATTGATGTTAAAGAGCAAAACGACACTGAAATGTGGTACATGATTGACAATTCGTTTATTACTACCCTACCTGATTCGTGGGCAATTAATCAACGCTACATTTTACTTGCAATAAATCATTGGAACAAAGAATTTCAGCGAGCCAATTTAGGAGGGATGACCTGTGATAGTTTAGATTATTACAATTCTGAAGCTCATGTAAATCAAATATTCTTACCAAAAGTTGACAATTCAAATGAAGAACCGCTCTATATAGCATTTTTCAACACAGGTGCTTATCAAGAATCACTGGGAGGATATGGAGGCATCAAACACTGCCTAATTCCATCGCCAAAACATGTTATAGTTGACAGGGATGAAAACGGAGAATACTTCACCAAACTATTTAGCAAAGAGCAAAGTTCTAAATCAATGTTAAAGATTTTGGGTTATTAATTGTTAAACACTATAAGTTTAACTGCAATTATTTTATATTAACCAATAGTTCATAAAAAGATTTATATATTTGTGCATTACGCCTAAATTATTGGTCTTGAATAAACTATTAAAAATAGTATTCTTAACTTTTGTAGCCCTCATCTTAACTAGATGTGGAGATGGCGTATCAAATCAAAGCGAAGGAGTTATTGATTATAAGGTTACTTACCCAAAAATGGAGAAAGATAACTTTATGCGTGACTTTATGCCTCAAAAAATGAAGCTTAGTTTTAAAGACAATACCTACTCAAACAGCCTATCGGCTGGAATGGGAATGTTTAAATCGAGTTTTGTTTGCAATAAAAACGACCAAGAATTTTTACAGATGGTTAAGTTGATTAACAAGAAATATTCTCTACGGTTAAATGGAGATGAAATTGTTAAATCAATGAGTACGAAACCAACATACTCGGTAGAATTTACCAATGATGTAAAGAAAATAATTGGTTACAACTGCAACAAAGCAATAGTAACGGTAAACAATGATTCACATGATGCTTTTATCGTTTATTATACCGATAAAATAAAGATTGAAACACCTAACTGGTGCAACGAGTTTAAAGATATTCCTGGCGTAATGTTGGAATATCAATACGAGAAATATGGCGTTTGTATGCGTTTTACCGCTACAAAAATTACCTATAAAAAGGTTGATGACGAAGAGTTTTTATTGCCTACCGATTACAAACAAATTTCTGAACCAGAAATGGACAAAGAAATGCAGGAAATATTTGATAGCTTTAAGTAATTAAGCGCTTATTTCTGCACAATATTTATTCACACTTCATTGTTATTTAATAACGTCGTTTTTCATTTATAGATGTATTGATTTATCTATCTTTGATAAATATTGAACTTACACTAAATGGCTAGAAATCAATTTAAAACTGAAGTAAACAAAGAGACTGAAACAAAAAAAGTTTCAAAAGAGACCGAAGCCGATTCTAAAAAAAATTCATTTGGGTTTTTCAATAAAGTAATTCAGGTTTTTACCAACGAAAAATTGGTTAAAATTACGGGGGTTAGTTTGTTAATTTTCTCGCTATTCACTCTACTGTCATTAGCTTCCTACTTATTTACTTGGAAAATTGACCAAGATAAATTAAGCGAAAGTTGGAACAACATTCTATTCAACAATGAAATTCTTTTAGAAAATTGGATGGGTAAATTTGGCGGTTTACTAGCTCATCAGTTTATTTATTCTGGGTTTGGGGTGTCTTCGTTCATCTTTACACTACTATTTTTTATTTTGGGGTTTAGAATATTGTTTAAAGTTGAATTGCTTTCATTAAAGAAAACATTCAACTATTCTATTTTTAGTATTGTTTGGTTATCAATTGCTTTAGGTTTTCTTTTTGCCAAACAACCCATTCTTGGAGGTACATTCGGCTACCAAACCAACTTGTGGTTAATTAGCATAGTTGGCAAAATTGGAGTTGGTTTTATTTTATTGTTATCGTTATTGATTTATCTCATTATCAATTTTAATTTCAACTTTGCTTTAACCAAAACGTTTTCTAAGCTAGAGAAAGAACTTAAAGATGATGATGAAATTATTGAACCACAGGAAGAAAAACCTTTAACAGGACAAAATAAATTTAAGGAACCCCAAACACAACCTACTGAAACAGTTGAAGAAACTCCCCACACAATAATTGAGGATGAAATAGAAGATGAAACCAATGAATCAGAAATTGTTTTATCAACCAATACTCCTCCAGTAAAAACAGAAACCATTGATGAGAAAGGCGTTTCTTTTGTGGTTGAAGAAACCGAAGAAACTGAAGAAATCTTAACAGAATCTGAAATAAATAGTAAAGTAGCAGAATTTGGGGAATATGACCCAACACTTGATTTATCTTCGTATCAATTACCTCCTCTCGATCTTTTAAAAGATTTTGGAAATACCCAAAGAAAAGTATCGCAAGAGGAGCTTGAGGCTAATAAAAACAGAATTTTAGACACCCTTCAAAACTACAACATTAAAATTGCTTCGATAAAAGCTACCATTGGTCCAACTGTAACACTTTACGAAATAGTTCCTGAGGCTGGTGTAAGAATTTCAAAAATTAAAAACTTAGAAGATGATATTGCGCTTAGTTTGGCAGCACTTGGCATACGTATTATTGCTCCCATGCCCGGAAAAGGAACCATTGGAATTGAGGTGCCAAATTTAAGCCCTGAAATTGTATCCATGCGTACTTGTATTGCTTCCGATAGATTTCAAAATTCTAAAATGGAATTGCCTATTGTAATGGGTAAAACCATTACCAACGAAACCTTTGTATTTGACTTAGCAAAAATGCCTCACTTGTTAATGGCTGGAGCTACTGGACAAGGTAAATCGGTTGGGTTAAATGCTGTTTTAACATCATTACTTTACAAAAAACACCCTTCACAATTAAAGTTTGTACTGGTTGACCCTAAAAAAGTAGAGTTAACACTTTACAATAAAATTGAACGACATTTCCTTGCAAAACTCCCTGATACAGAAGACGCTATTATTACCGATAACCAAAAAGTAATAAACACGTTGAACTCTTTATGTATTGAAATGGACGAGCGTTACGGCTTATTAAAAGACGCCATGGTTCGTAACATTGTGGAATACAACACTAAGTTTATAGAGCGAAAATTAAACCCCAACGACGGTCACAAATTTTTACCTTACATTGTGTTGGTTATTGATGAGTTTGCCGACTTAATAATGACTGCAGGGAAGGAAGTAGAAACCCCTATTGCTCGATTAGCTCAATTAGCACGTGCCATTGGAATACACTTAATTATTGCCACACAACGACCAGACGCCAATATTATTACTGGAATTATTAAAGCTAACTTCCCAGGTAGAATTGCCTTTAGAGTAACTTCAGGTATCAACTCACGAACAATATTAGATACCAGCGGTGCTGATCAATTAATCGGTAAGGGAGATATGCTTATTTCACAAGGAAACGATTTAATTCGTGTACAATGTGCTTTTGTAGATACTCCTGAAGTTGAACGTATTTGTGATTTTATTGGAAATCAACGAGGATACCCAGAGGTATTTACTTTACCTGAATTTGTTGGTGAATCATCATCAGGCGGTACTGGTACTTTTGATGACGACGAAAAAGATGCCTTATTTGATGATGCGGCTAGGATTATTGTATCTAGCCAACAAGGTTCTGCCTCATTACTTCAACGAAAACTAAAAATTGGATACAATAGAGCCGGTCGAATTGTTGATCAAATGGAAGCTGCAGGAATAATTGGTCCTTTTGAAGGAAGTAAAGCTCGTCAGGTTTTAATTACTGATTCTGCAACTTTGGAACAGTTTTTGTCTGATATGAATAACTCAAACAATTAAATAAAAATCATATTTATAATGAAAAAATTAATCGCAGTAGTTGTTACTACAATATTAGCATTAAACATTAATGCTCAAGACGATGCTCAAGCAAAAAGCATTCTGGATAAATTAAGTAAAAAAACAAAAGCTTATTCATCTATAAAAGCAACATTCCAGTATACCATTATCAATAAAAAAGATGGTATTAACGAAACTCAAGATGGTGCTATTCAAATTAAAGGTAACAAGTATAATCTTTCAATAAAGGGACAAGATGTTATTTCTGATGGAAAAACCATTTGGACGTATATCAAAGAATCGGAAGAAGTTCATATCAACAATTTATCGGAAGATGAGAATGATGGAACAATAAGTCCCAACAAACTATTTACCATTTACGAAACTGGTTTCAAATACAAATTTGTTGAAGAAAAAAACAATGTTTATACCATTAATTTATACCCAAAAGATGCTAGCTCTAAATCTTTCCATCGAATTGCATTGTATATTGACAAACTAAAAGATGAAATAAAAGAAGTAAGAGTTTATGGAAAAGATGGTAGTGAAATGACTTACAAAATAAAAAGCTTTATAGCTAATTCAGCTTTAGCTGATAGTAATTTTACTTTTGATAAAACAAAACATCCTAAAATAGAGGTTATTGATTTAAGAGATTAATTAAAAACCTATATAAAAAGAAAAGAGCTGTTTCGTTTGAAACAGCTCTTTTCTTTTATTTAAACAACAGTTTTATTTAATAACTGTCACTTTACCAATATAATCATGCCATTCATCAAAGATGTCTTTAGCTCGCACCTTGTAAACATAAACATCTGTTTGTACAATATTACCATTATAAGTTCCGTCCCATGATTGATCCACACCAATTTCATCATATATTTTCAATCCCCATCTATCAAATATCTTCACTTGCAACTCTTTAATTCCATATCCATCTACATAGAAGAAATCATTACTAAAATCACCATTTGGAGTAAATGCATTTGGTATCCATATTGCATATATTGGTTTAATATTTACTATTTTCTGTGTTGTATCTCGACATCCGTATTCATTTTCAATTCTAAGCACCACTAAATAAAATCCAGTATCTGTATATTCATGAACAGGATGCTGAACATTAGAGGTTGCGCCATCGCCTAATTCCCAATCCCAAGTACTTGCAATTATCGATTGATCTGTAAATGTAATGTCATTATCCACGATTGAAGCCTCATCATTTGGCCAATAAGAAAAACTTGCTAACGGTATTGGATTTGAATGAATGTAATTCACCTTGGTTAAAGTATCCTTACATCCGAAGTTTGATGTAGCAATCAACCGTATACTATAATCTCTAACACTACTATGTGATGGATTTGTAAAACAATACATAGGATTTTGACTAGAAGCATCTTTTATCCCATCAGATGTAAAATCCCAATTCCATTGAGTTATTGTGCTACCTGCACCTATCACTGTATTATCAGTAAATGTTACACATACTGGTGTACATCCTGAAACAATATTTGGTGTAAAGTCAACAACTGGCAAAGGATGTACTGTTACAGGTTTTGTAATAGAATCTACACAATTATGATTTGTGGTAACTATTAATGTTGCATTAAACACACCATCAGATCCATACATATACATTGGATTTTGTAAAGCACTTACACCTATTCCATCTCCAAAATTCCAACTCCATTGAGTATTGGTATTTGTTGTAAATGAATTCGATACTGTTGATGAATCTACAAATTGTGTCAAGTTATTCAAACAAACAGATGTTGGTCCAAAATTTACATTAGGCAAAGGCCAAACCTCAATATTGTTCTTAGCAATTGTATCACTACAGTTATTATTAGTCGTTACAATTAATTGAACATTATAAATACCTTGTGAAGCATATAAATGAGTAGGACTTTGTATCATTGATGATTGACCATCTCCAAATTTCCAATCCCACACTGTAATTGTCCCTGTTGATACTACAGAATTATCTGTAAAAGGGACATTAGCGCTTACACATTGATTCACAAAAGTAAAATCAGCATCTGGCATCGGATGTATCGTTACAGGTTTAACTATAGTATCTTTACAACCATTGGTTGTGGTTGCAACTAATTGTACATTAAAAGTTCCTGCAGTAGCATAAAAATTAGTTGGATTTTGAGTTGTGTTATCTACACTTCCATTATTTGTAAAATCCCATGCCCACTGATTTATTGTTCCTCCATTTCCTAATGAAGCATCTGTAAATGGCGCTGCTAAATTTAAACAAACATTGTTCACATTAAAATCAGCTGTAGGTTTTGGGTTTACTGTAACTGGTATTACCACATTATGTGTACAACCACTATCTGACGTTACTGTTAAACTTACATTAAAGGTTCCTGAAGCAGGATAAATATAGGTTGGATTTTGAATTACACTTGTTCCTACTCCATTTCCAAAATCCCAAGCCCACGAACTGATTGCACCTGTACTTATTGTTGAACTATCTATAAACGTAGTAACAAAATTTAAACATGCATTTGCAGCTGAAAAATTAGCCACTGGTATTGGATTCACAACAACAGCTATTGTAACAGAATCTTTACAACCTAATGCACTTGTTACAAACAACTCAGTTTGATAAGTTCCTGCTGCTGGGAAGGTATATGTTGGGCTTTGCGTAGTATTATCTATAGTACCATTTCCATCATAATCCCACTCCCAAGTATCTATTGGTGTTGTACCTCCATTATTATTTGACAAATCAGTAAAGACAGTTCCTGCTCCATAACACTCATTACTATAAGTGTAATTAGCTATTGGGTTTTCAGAAACTGTTACATTTATTGTTGTATCATGTACACATCCAAAAGTATCTACTACTGCAAGGTTTACAGGATAGGTGCCTGCTCCTGAAAATACAAAGCTTGGGTTTTGCTCATTATCATCAGCACTTCCATTATTATCAAAATCCCAACCCCATGTTTGTATTGCTGTACTACCTATTGCTGTTAAATCTGTAAATGATGTTGCAGAAGTATTACATGCAGTATCTGTTGAAAAATTGGCTACTGGGTTAGCATAAACCTGAATATTTCTATTATAATTACTGATACAACCACTATCAGAAGTTACTGTTAACGTAACATTGTATGTTCCTGCAGAAGCATATGTATATGTTGGGCTAGGCGCAACACTTGTTCCTATACCATCGCCAAAATTCCATGCCCACGATGCTATTGAACCTGTTGACACATTTGAACTATCTATAAAAGTGGTATTATTTCCTAAACATTCGTTTGTTCCAGAAAAATTTGCAACTGGTATTGGATCTACTGGCACAACCATAGTTACCGAATCTTTACAGCCAGTAGTTGTAGTTACCAATAATTCTACTGTGTAACTACCAGCTGCAGTATAACCATTTGTGGGGTTTTGAGTGGTATTATCTACTACTCCATTATTCGTGAAATCCCACGACCACTGATTTATTGTTCCTCCATTACCATTTGATAAATCCGTAAAACCAGTTGTTGTTCCAAAACATACATTCGTAAATGTAAATGCTGCGGTTGGTTGAGGTGCTACTGTAACATTGTTTGTAACAGTATCCTTACAACCATGCCCATCAGTAACAATTAATGTTACTGGATAAGTACCATCATTAGTGTAAGTATTTGATGGACTTTGAGTTGTATTGTCAATTGTTGTATTGTTATCGAAATCCCACTGCCAACCAGTAATTGTTGTATCTCCTTGAACAGAAGTATTGGTAAAAGCAGTAGCAAAATTCTCACATGCTGTATTTGTTGTAAAATTTGCTACAGGATTATCATAAACCTCAACAGTAAAATTAGCTGTATCACGGCACGTATTGTTAGATGTGGCTATTAATGTTACATTATATGTTCCAGCTGTACCATAAGTATTTGTAGGTGTTTGAGTTGTATTATCAACCGAACCATTGCTTTCAAAATCCCAACTCCATCCAGTTATAGTTCCTGATGAAATATTAGAGTTATTTACAAAAGTGGTTGCTGTATTTAAACATTGATTGGTAGCAGTAAAATCGGCTACCGGAATTGGTGCAACAACAACATTAATAGTGGTATCATGACCACATGAACCACCAATAGACACTTGTAATTTAACTGGATATGTTCCTGGTGAAGGGAATGTATGAGTAGGGTTTGGAGTACTATCATCATATGTACCATTGTTATCAAAATCCCAATCCCATGTATCAACTCCTGCCGATGAAACATCTGTAAAATTTGTTGCTAAACCCGCACATACTATAGGAGTTGTAAAGTTTGCAGTAGCAATTGGTTGAACAATAATTTGTATTGTTGTATCATCTGTACAACCTGTTGTTGTTACACTTAAAGTTGCATTATATGTACCTGGAGTATTATACACTTGTGCTGGTGGGTTTTGAGAAGTAACATCTACATTTCCATCACCATCAAAATCCCAATTCCAACCAGTAATACTGCCTAATCCAGTAATAAATGAAGATTCAGAAAAAGATACTGACTGACCAGCACAAATAGTTGTTGGATTGGCACTAAAAACCGCAGTAACTGTATCAACAAACTCGTAAATATCTTTAGTTAGCGTAATAGCACAACCAGGACCAGTAACAGGAATAACTTGAACAGAGTATTGACCAGGAGTTGTAGCAACTGTCGATTGTGTAGTCGCTCCAGTATTCCACAAATAACTTGCAGCTCCAGGAGGTGCTGTCATTGTTGGATAACCATTACAACTAATAGTATCTGGCCCCAAAATTTCGCCAGGAGAACAGCTAGCTTCAACATAAGCATAGCCATAATGACCACCCTGAGAACAATCACCAACAGTAAACTCAACTGTAACATTAGTACCAATATACGATTGAAGTGGGACAAAAACAGTAGTCCAATTCTTATACTGCACAGTGCCATTATTTACCCAAGTTGTATCGCCATCTCCTGCAGTAGTACTATATCTTCCACAAACTATTTCAGCTCCATTTTGATCATAAACTCTAGCTTTAAAATAAGGTTTTTCTCCTAATGTGTGTCCTGATGGATCTTCCATAATAGCGGCATAACTATAAGTGAAATTAGCACTATTTATATCTACCAAAAAAGTCTGAGACATACTAGCAGCTCTACCTCCTGTACCTGTCCCATCTCCTAATTGAGCTGTACAACCTCCTCCATTAGGATTAACTCTTGGTATTAAAGGGACTACAGGGTCATTTCCTCCCGTTACAATAAAATGTTGATCAGAAGCAGATGTTGGTCCTAATGCAGTAACATTTACATAACCATATGGATTTGCATCAACATCACCATATGATCGATCCCAGTTAGTAAAATCACAAGTTTCCATATCAGGATTATTACAAGGCTGACCTGCTCCTAATGTTACATCATGATTATGAGGTATGTTTGAGCCTAACTTGAAATTACTCGAATTGTGAAAAATAAACCCATTTGGGTCAAAAGGCTTGCTTAATTCGGATTTCAAAAAATCATCAACCAATTGATTGGACACTTCTTTCAATTTATTTTTTATCTCCTCTCCATTAAAAGTCTTCCTATTTGTGAAATATTCAATTAAAGGTTCGCTATACTTTTTGGCATTATTACGATAGTAACTCCTAAAACTATTTTTTTGATTTTCAACAATTAAAATATTATTATAATTGAGTCCAAAGAATGCTTCTTGAAGCTCAATCATATAGTCTTTATTGCTATTAATCTCGCTAATTGTTAAAGACTTTTGTTCAAATACAGATTCACTCTGTGCTAGCACACTTATAGTGCTAACTAACAAAACAAGAACGAATACTTTTTGCGATAATCTTCTCATAGTAAATCAATTATTATTTATCAATAAAGCTAATCATTTTTTAAATGCTTAACAATATTAAAGACGCAACTTCCTGAAAATGGAAGCCTTGTGTTGATAAAAAAATGATTTTAGATGTATTTGTTAAATTTATAACAAGCTTTAACTAAAATTATTTCAAGAAAACTTGTTTTGGAAGGGTAATTTTATCAAATGTATGGAATTGAATATATATCAACAACTCATCATTTAAAACAGCATACATTCTATCAACATCATATTTATACGGCTCACCATTGTTGTCCAACACATTTTTGTAGTTAGGCATATGAATAGCTTTAATTATAGTCGACTTTCCATAAATATCAGTTAGTTTTATTGTAAAAAATGGCGAAGTTTTCCTTACAGAATCTTGTTTTTCAGCTCTTAATTCATCCAACACAATCATTTCGTAATTTATGTCTTCATACATATTTAGATATTGTTGAACCTTATTGGTATCAATATTCTTCATCGGTTGATTGTTTAGGCCATCAAACAGTGTTACTTCATTAATATTTCTCTCTATTCTAAATGATTCTTCAGGTTTCTCGGTATACATCACCTCCAAAGATTTAATTTCTTCTGGTTGATAACTAAACACATCTGCAGCCCTCCATTGCAATGGATTAGCATAAAAACGAGGAGTTAAATATCCATAAAACCCAGGTATATGTGCTATAAATGGAACAGTTGATTTCTCTCCATTGTTCTCCAACAACATATAAGTTCCTTCATTTCCCTGAGTAGCACCACCAATATAATACACTTTTGTTGGCTTATCTCCTCCTTGGTAAATTTCAACCTTTGTATTTTTTGTAGCAATACTTTTTATCACATTATTTAAAGCTGCTTTTGCCACTGGAGTTTTTACTGCTATTCTATAAAACGCATTCAACAACAAATCTACCCCATCTGGTCTAGCCTTATGAACACCTTCAACCAACCAATATTTATCTCCCCTAGTTAAGGTTACTTTATCTCCAGTATGGTCTGAAATAAATATTTTATCAATACTGGCTGTATCTTTTATAGCAAAATCTGAATGCTCAATATTTAATGTTCCACTACTTTTAGACACAAAAAAATAAACTGCAATTGCAACTAAAATTAAAAGTGTAGCTAATAAAAATTTGTTGTTTTTCATCTTGTTTATTTAGTGTATTTCTTTTTACGATCAAAATAATGAGCAATCCCAAAAATTAGAATCAGCCCTATTGGCAACACCGTATTTATCAATTGCCATTTAAATTTTTCTTTTTTCAAAAGCGTTTTATCCATTAATCGAATCGTCAGTTTTTTTGAACGAACTCCCATTATGCCCGTATCGTCGCATAAATAATTTACCACATTAAGCATAAAATCATCGTTACCAAATTGCTGATTAGTAAACCTATCGTAGCCCAATTGATAATACTGACTGGTTTTTACATTCACATAATTTTTTGCGATATCGCCATCTGCCACTACCACCATTTTATTAAAATCACTTTCTTCTTTAAAATTAATTTCATTACTTGTTGCTATTTGAGGGCTAATTCTGTTTTTAAATACCGATTGAAATTTACCCTCCAACAAAACTGCCGCTACTTGGTTTCCATCTGTAAATTGAGATTGGTCTGGCTCAACTCTTAACATACCTAAACTTATACGCGTAGGGGTATTACTAACTTTGGTATAGATAGAAGATTTTAATAATCCCGTTTTATGAATGTTTGGTCTGGCAATGGTATCTATTGTACTTACAAACTCACCTTTTACTGCATTCAAGTTATTAACGATTGGATGTGTATTTGCTTGAGTAAGTAAAGGAAAAAAGAACCAAGGAAACAATTGCGTTTTTGGCTGATTACCTACTCTACCCGTAACTACTGGTATTGGAGCTGACTGAATATCTAAAATTAAATTGGTATTTAAACGAACTCCATAAGTAAAAAGCTGATCGTCCAAATTTACATTTTGAGGAATAGCCATAGTAATATCAGCATTCTGTAAGCTATCCATACTTGCAAAAACGGGGTCGATTAACCAAACCACTTTTCCTCCGTACATTACAAATTGGTCGATTACAAATTTGTCTTTTTCAGAAAAAGGCTGTGTTGGTTTTGCAATAATAATAACATCATATTTAGTTTTTACCCTAAAAGCCTTTAAGCTGTCAATCATTACCCTTTCGGTAAGACTAGCAAGTTGCTCATCAATTGAAATTCTATCAACAGTATAAAACTCTGCAAGCATAGTTGCCAATGAAGCAGTTTCGACTTTATCTAACTCACCATGTCCTTCTATTAATGCAATTTTTGGTTTTACGGGAATTATCAAATTTCTTATCGCGTTAGCAACTTCATATTCCAATGCCTCTATCGAACCATTCAACATCATTTCTGGCGAAGTTCCCATTTGGCTTTTCAGCAGTTGTACAGGAACATCTTTTCCTCTGTAAGTAAAAATTGCTCCTGGCCAAATAATTTTATTGGTTTGCCCATCTTCATCTTTTACATTTAAATCGGTTGGACGCAACCCTTCTTTATATAACTGCTTGTAAATCTCTTCACGTTCTTTTTCGTCAGGACTTTCTGATGGGTTGATAAATTCGTATTCGATATTTCCTTTTGAGTAAGCCCTGAACTCGTTCAACATTTCACGTGTTTCGTCGCGCAAACGTTTAAAACCTGCTGGAAATTCGCCTTCTAAATAAACCTTAACAAATACAATATCTTCTAAATTAGCTGATAATTCCTTGCTGTTTTCCGAAATTGTGTATCGTTTTTCTGAAGTTAAATCAAATCGTTCAAAAGCAAATGAGCCAATATAGTTCAACAACAATATCACTCCAACTCCAGCAATTAGAGTAGTAATGTCTCTTTTTTTATTTACATTTTTCTCTACCATTTCCTACTCCCCACAACCGTTTTAGTAAATAATAAAAAAAGAAAAATAACTCCTAAAAAGTAAATCACATCTCGAGTATCAATAACCCCTCTACTCATTGATAAATAATGAGTATTGATTCCAAAATTGATGATGATATCATCTATTGGTCCGAATAAATTTAAAGAACTGATGGATTCAAAACCTACGTAAGAGAAGAAACACAGGAATACGCCAACAATAAAAGATATGATTTGATTGTTGGTTATTGCACTCGAAAACAAACCAATGGAAACAAACACACTACCTAAAAATAACAATCCAAAATAAGAACCAATAGTACCACCCATATCGATATTACCTACTGGAGAACCCAATTGATAAACGGAATAGAAATAAACCAATGTTGGTAGTAAAGAAAACAACACCAACGAAAATCCAGCAATGTATTTTGCGAAAACAATTTGAAAATCAGTTAACGGTTTTGTCAATAATAATTCAATGGTTCCTGTTCTGCTCTCTTCCGAAAACAAACGCATGGTAATTGCAGGTATTAAAAACATAAAAACCCATGGAGCAATATAGAACAAAGCACCTATACTTGAATAACCTGATTCTAGGACATTGGTATCACCAGGAAATACCCATAAAAACAACCCAATAGTAGTTAAGAAAACCGCTATTACAATATAGCCGATTAACGACCCCAAAAAGCTACGTATTTCCTTATTTATTAGTGATAACATCCAAAAATTTAATAGAACCCAAAAATAACATTTTTTAGGTTGGAGTTCAATGTTTACTATTTAAAGTTTGAGGTTTCTAACATTTTTTAACTTTTCATATTTTATTTACACCTCATTTTATTAAAATGTATTTATTAAAACCTTACTATTGCTTATTCTTAAAATATAATTGTTATATTTTTAACATTATTTTAAATATTTAAACTCACTTTATTATATTTGCAAAAATTTAATTGATTCTAAAAAAATGATTGTAGTAAAATTTGGTGGCACATCGGTTGGCTCTGCTGAACGATTTAAGTCGTTAGTAAATTTGGTTGTAAACGATACTCCTAAAATTGTGGTTTTATCTGCTATGTCGGGTACAACCAACACCTTAGTTGAAATTGGCAAATACTTGTACAACAAAAACAAGGAAAGTGCTTTGTTAGAAATTTTAAACCTTGAAAACAAGTATAAAAAAACCATCGATGAATTGTTTTCATCCGATTCAATAAAATCAAAAGCAACTGAATTAATTTCATCTCACTTTAATTATATCAGAGCATTTACTTTAGATTCGTTTACCTTATTTGAAGAAAAAGCCTTATTGGCTCAAGGTGAGCTTTTGTCAACAGCTATTTTTCACTATTATTTGCAAGAAATTGGCGTGGAGTCGGTATTGTTGCCTGCATTAAATTTTATGCGAATTAACGAAGACGAAGAACCTGATACTATAGCGATAAAAGACAATTTAGCATTAGAACTTAAAAAAACGCCTAGTTGTAATTTATACATTACTCAAGGTTTTATTTGTAGAAACTCCTATGGCGAAATCGACAATTTAAAAAGAGGTGGCAGCGACTACTCTGCATCGTTAATAGGTGCTGCTATTAATGCACAAGAAATTCAAATTTGGACAGATATTGACGGCATGCACAACAACGACCCAAGAATTGTGGATAATACCCACCCTATTTCACAATTATCGTTTGATGAAGCAGCTGAGCTAGCATACTTTGGGGCTAAAATTTTGCATCCATCGAGTGTTTTACCAGCCAAATTGAACAACATTCCTGTTCGGTTAAAAAACACCATGCAACCAACAGCAAAAGGCACGTTAATTAATTCCGAATCGAGTGGAAAAGGGATAAAGGCTATTGCAGCGAAAGATAACATTACAGCGATAAAAATAAAATCGGGTAGAATGTTGCTTGCTTATGGTTTTATGCGAAAAGTGTTTGAAATTTTTGAGGCTTACAAAACCCCAATCGACATGATTACTACTTCGGAAGTTGCTGTTTCTGTTACTATTGACGAAACCAAATACTTGAATGAAATTGTTGAAGAATTGAAAAAATACGGCTCGGTTGATGTGGATACTGATTTAACCATTATTTGTGTAGTTGGCGATTTTATTGCCGAAAGCAAAGGTTATGCACTTAAAATATTTGATGCTTTACAAAACATTCCTGTCCGAATGATTTCTTACGGTGGTAGCCTACATAACGTATCTTTATTAGTGAATACTTCTGATAAAAAAGAGGCATTAATTTCGCTAAACGAAAAACTATTTAAAAAATAGAACGCTGATGACACTGATTAATATGATTTTTATGATAAACATCTTAACTATTTCATGGATATGATAAAATCTTATTTAATCTTAACAACCTGCGTCATCTGCGTTCCAAATTAATTTGAATTAATGATTACAACTCAACATATAGAAAAATACAAAACGCTAAAAACTCCATTTTACCACTACAATTTGGAAGTGTTGGAACAAACGCTTGTTCAATTAACCCAAGCAGCAAAACCACACAACTACCATGTGCATTACGCTTTAAAAGCGAATGTAAATAATGAAGTGTTAAACCTTATCAATAAATATGGTTTAGGTGCTGATTGCGTGAGTGGAAACGAAGTTAAAAAAGCAATAGAAACTGGCTTTAAAAACCATGAAGTGGTATTTGCAGGAGTTGGAAAAACCGACGAAGAAATTCAATTTGCATTAGATAACGATATCTTTTGTTTTAACTGCGAATCGTTGCCAGAAATAGAGGTGATTAACGAAATTGCTGAACGAAAAAACAAAATAGCCCACATTGCTTTACGCATTAACCCTAACATTAATGCAAAAACGCACCACTACATTACTACTGGTTTAGAAGAAAACAAGTTTGGCATTAACATGTGGGAAATGGACGAAGTGCTGAAAGCCATTTTAACCATGAAAAACATCAAATTGATTGGTTTGCATTTTCATATTGGCTCGCAAATTACCGACTTACAAATATTTCAAAGTTTGTGTTTAAGGGTTAACGAAATACAAGAATGGTTTTACCAACACCACATTATTGTTGAGCACATTAATGTTGGCGGAGGTTTGGGTGTTGATTACGAACATCCTGATAAAAATTTGATTCCAAATTTTAAGGCTTATTTTGAACAATTTAGCAAATTTTTAAACCTACGACCTCAGCAACAGTTGCATTTTGAATTGGGTCGTTCGTTGGTTGCTCAATGCGGAAACTTAATTACCAAAGTGTTGTACGTAAAAAAAGGAGTGAACACCAATTTTGCTATAGTTGATGCTGGTATGACGGATTTATTACGACCAGCATTGTATCAGGCATCGCACAAAATTGAAAATTTAACCACTACCTCAACCGAGCAGGAACGCTACGACGTAGTTGGACCAATTTGTGAATCGTCGGATTGTTTTGCAAAAGCGCTGTTATTTCCAGCAACCCAACGAGGCGATTTAATTGCAATAAGAACAGCAGGAGCTTACGGCGAAGTAATGGCAAGCAACTACAATTTACGAGCAACTATTGAGAGTTTTGTGTTTTAATATCCTTTGTCATACCGACCGAAGTGGAGGTATCTTCTAATTTTTAGTTCCAATCAAAGAAGATTAACTTCGCTGAACTTACTTTTCTTCACTGTATTTGTTACATGTCGTCATTACGGGCTTGACCCCTAATCTTATTTAGTTAAATTTTTAGATTGCGGGTCAAGCCCGCAATGACGAAAACAATAAGCATTAAGTAAAGGAAAAAGCAAACGACAACGTCATGGCGGACTTGATCCGCCATCTTTAATAAATTTGGGATTCCAAGTTTTTAATAAAAAAACCAACACCGTTTTTGATTACTTGCTTAATTTAGTACTCCACATAAAAATGAAACTTACGCACTAACTAAACAGGTTTCAATTCAAAGCCCCACAATTGTGGGGTTTTGTTTTTATTACTAAAAACTCAAGGTTGAATACCCATAAAATATCCATATTGAAAGCAAAATATAAGAAATTATATTCGCAATAATAATTGCTTTTGAAATTAACTTCTTTTCAAATTCCATTCCCAATTTAGAAATAAGAATTTTTCTCTCCACGATTAAAGATATTAAAAACGTAAGGAATATACTTGTTAAAATTGCTATTATGACATCAGGAGTAAATTCAGATTTACCACCTCCCTTTACGGGAACTACCCCTGCAAATACACCTTGAATAACAGGATGCATAATTACATCATCTAACATCTTAAATCTAAGTGATAAGAAGAAAAATGCAGTTGCCAAAAAAACTCTTATTATTCCTTGAGTTAAGTAACCAATGATAGTAGTTAATAAATTTGCTAAAAAGAGTATTTTAAATGTTCTAACTATTTCTTTCTTTAAAAATAAATGAACTATATAAGTTTCTATAATTATTATAAAAATGAGTGCAATCCATACAAACCACCATTCAATAAAAAATAGAGGAAGTGCCATATTGAAAAGATACCCTGAACGTCGTTTCATTATTAATTTTAATATTATTTTACCACTCCTTCGAGGTCCGATACACCGAACCTTTAAAAACTCCAACAATTTCTCCTTTTTGGTTGGTAATGGGTATGTTGTAAATGCCTATTTTATTGGTTAAACTCACTTCGGTTGCTTCGGCAGTTAACACATCGCCAACATTTACAGCATTGGGGTAAGAAATTGAACATTCCAACGCCACACTTAACCTGCCATGCGCATTTGATGCAAAAGCCAAAGCACTATCAGCTAACGAAAAAGTAACGCCTCCGTGTATAATACCAAAGCCGTTACACATTTCTGGTCGAACTTGCATTTGCAATTTGCAATAACCCTTAGCCGAAGCCAAAATTTTTATTCCCAACCACTGACTAAAAGCGTCAGTTTCCATCATTTTATTTACAATATCCGCCATTAAAAAAAGGTTTTATTTTCGCGAACCATTCTTCTCAACAACACGCTTGGTCGGTAACGATCTTCACCATATTCAACAAAAAGATGTTCAAGTTTAGCCAACACATTTGGCAAACCCATTTCGTCAGCCCAAGCCAACAAACCTTTAGGGTAATTTACGCCTTTGGTCATGGCTAAATCAATATCTTCTTTACTTGCAATGTTTAAAAACAAGGCATCAATGGCTTCATTCATTAACATCACCAATATTCTGTCGCAAATTTCTTTGCCTAATTTTTCATCTTTGGTTGGTGCTGGCAATTCAACACCTTCGGCATAGTTGTAATAACCTCGCCCTGTTTTTCGCCCAAACCAACCTGCTTCAGAGTGTCGTTTTTGGGTAAACGAAGGCTTATAACGTGGGTCGTAATAAAATGCAGCAAACACAGTTTCTGTTACCGTATAATTGATGTCGTTACCAATGTAATCCATCAACGTAAACGGACCCATTTTAAAACCACCTATTTCAGTCATTGCCCAATCAATGGTTGCAAAATCGGCAACACCTTCTTCGTATATTTTTAATGCCTCTCCATAAAACGGACGAGCCACACGGTTTACAATAAAACCTGGTGTATCTTTAGCTAAAACAGTTACTTTTTTCCAACTGTCAATTAATGCTCTTGAAGTATTTTTGGTTGCTTCAGAAGTTTGCACCGCAGGAATAATTTCTACCAACGGCATTAATGGCGCGGGATTAAAAAAGTGTATTCCAATTACTCGCTCAGCTTTTTTACAAGCCGAAGCAATTGATGCTATTGAAAGTGAAGAAGTGTTACTCGCTAAAATACATTCAGCCGAAACAATTTCTTCTAGTTGAGCAAATACTTTACGTTTTACGTCAATATTCTCAACAATTGCTTCAATAATAATGTCGCAACTTTTAAAATCGCTAATATTTTTCGAAAACTGAATTCTACCCATAATATTATCGGCAGTAGCTTGGTCAATTTTTTCTTTCTCCACCAAACGAGCCAAAATATTTTTAAGGTTGGTCGCTGCTTTTTTCAACGCTTCTTCGTTCAAATCGACCAGAACAACTTGGTGTTTTTGTGTTGCAGCAATTTGTACAATTCCAGAGCCCATTGAACCAGCTCCTAGTACGCCGACTTTAGAAGCCCACCCCGACCCTCCCGAAGGGAGGGAGTTAGAATCACCTTTATTTTCTATTTTCATCTAATATAGTTTAATATTACTACTAAAACAATATGAAGTAAGACCACTCCATAAAACAACATGAGCCTACTATTTATCTTTCTTTTTAACACATCCAATTCATCATTATTATCCTTACCTAAAATTGGGAAATACAAAAAAACAAAAGATAATAAAATCTCAGGAATTCCAATTATTTCTCTTCCTTTATAAATCCTATAATATTTTAATTTTATTGCAAAAATCCAAACTAATAGGATATTATATATTATAAAAAAACATATATGAAGAGGAAAACCTAACAAAATTAATCTCCTTTAAAATTAGCAGGTCGTTTTTCTAAAAATGCACTCACACCTTCGCTATAATCGTAAGTTGAACCTGCAATATTTTGTAATTCGTTTTCTAAAGCCAACTGTTCTGTTAATGTATTGTTGTAAGATTGATTTAACAATCGTTTTGTTAAACCAATACCTTTTGTTGGCATTTTTGCTAACTGAAGAGCAATTTTCATTGTCTCTTCTTGTAAATTTTCATCAGCAACTGCTCTGTAAATCATGCCCATTTTTTCTGCATCTTCCGCCATAACCTTATCGCCTAAAAACATTAAAGCAGCAGATTTTTGCATACCAATTAATCGAGGCAAATAATACGTCCCACCACTATCGGGTATCAAACCTATTTTACTAAAGGCTTGTATAAAACTGGATGATTTTGCTGCCAAAGTAATGTCGCAAGCCAAAGCAATGTTCGCTCCTGCGCCAGCAGCTACGCCATTTACTCCACACACGATTGGTTTTTCAATGTTTCTTAATCGTTCAATAATTGGATTGTAATGTTCTTCAACTATTTTAGTCAATTCAGTTTGATTGGGGTCGATGGCTTCTGCCAAATCTTGTCCAGCACAAAACGCTTTACCTTCGCCAGTAATGTAAATCGTTCTTACTTCAGCATTTTTCTCACACTCATCCAATCTAGCTTGTAAATCAAATGCCATTTGACGAATAAAACTGTTGAATTTATCTGGTCGGTTCAAGGTAATTACTCCTACCCCATTTTCTATTTTAAAATTGATGTTACTCATACATTTTTTATGTTTTTCACCCCTCTTTAATCTCCCCTCAAGGGGAGAATCTCCCTTCCCTTCGGGAAGGGTTGGGGATGGGCTTACAATCTATTCATTTTCCATTTCGATTTTGTAGTAGAAGTTTCAACTACATCGACAGACTTATTACTTTCTAAAAATGTTTTAGCTGCAAACAAGGCTGCAACCTCTTGTAATTCAGCATCATCTTCAATCAATACTTCGGGAGTAAAATATTTACCTACAAAGTGCGTGTCAAAGTTTCCGCTAATAAACGCTTCATGTTCTAGAGCAAATTTACAAAATGGCAAAGTGGTTTCTACTCCACTAATTTTATAATCGTTAATCGCTCTCAACATTCTGTTTCGTGCTTCTTCCCTATCTTTTCCGTGCGTAATTAATTTCGAAATCATCGGGTCGTAATAAATTGGAATATCCATACCTTCTTCAAAACCATCATCAACTCTAATACCCATTCCTTCTGGTCGTTGGTAGGTATTTAGCCGACCTATATCTGGTAAAAAATTATTGCTTGGGTCTTCAGCATAAACACGCACCTCAAACGAATGACCAAGAATTTTCAATTCATCTTGTGTAAAGCTTAATTTTTCACCTCTTGCCACATTTATCTGTTCCTTCACTAAATCCTTACCTGAAATCATTTCAGTAACTGGATGTTCCACTTGCAAACGTGTATTCATTTCCAAAAAGTAAAAGTCTTTGTTGTTTTCCAACAAAAACTCTACAGTGCCAGCACCCACATAATCACACGCACGAGCTACATCTACTGCACATTCGCCCATGGCTTTTCTAATCTCAGGAGTTAACACCGACGATGGAGCTTCTTCAATTACCTTTTGGTGACGACGTTGAATAGAACACTCACGTTCAAACAAATAAACAATATTCCCATGTTTGTCTGCCATTATTTGAATTTCGATATGTCGAGGCGAACCTACATATTTTTCAATAAAAACTGCTCCATCACCAAACGAAGAAACAGCTTCACTTACTGCTCTGTTCATTTGTTCTTCAAACTCTTCCGCTTTTTCAACCACACGCATACCTTTACCACCACCACCAGCAGAAGCTTTAATTAATATAGGAAAACCAATTTTTACCGCAATTTCTTTAGCTGCGGCAATATCATCAATAGCCTCATCAGTTCCAGGCACCATTGGAATGTTGTATTTTTTAACTGCGGCTTTTGCAGCCAATTTGCTTCCCATCAATTCCATGGCTTCGGGCGATGGACCAATAAAAGTGATTCCAGCTTCGGTTATTTTTCGAGTTGCTTCAGCATTTTCTGATAAAAACCCATAGCCTGGATGTAATCCATCTACCTTTAAATCTTTACATATTTGTATGATTTTATCCACCTGCAAATACGATTGATTTGACGGTGGAGGTCCTACACAAACTGCTTCATCAGCATATCTTACAAAAGGAGCCGTTCTATCAGCTTCCGAAAAAATAGCCACTGTTTTTATTCCCATTTCTCTGCACGTTCGCATAATACGAAGCGCAATTTCTCCTCTGTTTGCAACTAATATTTTATTCATTCTTGTATCTTTATTATAGGGGTTAAAGATAGTAAATGTGATTGATAAATTAAAGCTCATTTTTTCTCTTTACTTTTGTTTAAATAATAAAAATCCATGATAGAAAAAATCAAGTATTATTGGAACAACAATCCCTTTATCATTATTATAATAATTGGGTCATTAATTCGATTGATTGCTGCAATATTTTCGAAAGGTTACGGCATGCAAGACGACCATTTCTTGGTTATTGAACCGGCAGAAGGATGGGTTCATAACTTCGACCAAAACAACTGGTTAAACAATGACGAAAATTCGATACCCTCTGGACATAGTTTTTTTTATGTAGGATTGCATTACTTATTTTTTAGCTTCTTGGATTGGATTCATCTTACTGATGCTCAATTTAAAATGTTTTTGGTTCGACTTATTCATGGAGCATATTCGATGTCAATTGTTGTACTTGGGTTTAAGATAGCTAAAAAAATAGCCGACATTAACATTGCAAAACATGTTGGATTGTTACTGTCTGTTTTATGGTTTTTACCTTGGTTAAGCGTGCATAATATGGTCGAATATTTTTGTGTTCCACCGCTTATTTATGCCACTTGGTTGTTTATTAAACACGATTCTAAACCACCCCTTAAAATTGTAGTTCTTGGTGCTTTTGTTGCTGGTTTAGCTGTAGGAATTCGTTATCAAACCATTTTCTTTTTATTTGGTTTTGGATTAACATTTTTACTAAAAAGACAATACTTGTCATTGGTTGTTTTTACCCTAGTTTCTTTTATTTCTTTTTCTCTCACCCAAGTTTCCGATATTTTTATTTGGGGCAGACCATTTGCTGAACTTGGAGAATATATCTCATACAATTTAGCCAACTCAACTTCTTATTTTGACCAACCATTTTACCTGTATTTATTAACTCTAGCTGGTATGTTTGGTCCAATAGGTTTGTTTTTATTGTTTGGATATTTTAAAAATTGGAAAAAACATGCTTTTATTTTTATACCGTCAGTCTTATTCTTTTTGTTTCATAGTTACTTCCCTAACAAACAAGAACGATTTATAGCTCCAATGATTCCATTTGTAATTATTTTGGGCTATATGGGTTGGATGGAGTTTAAAAATAAATCAAATTTTTGGACTAAATACAACAAATTCCATCGCGGAATATGGGTGTTTTTCTGGGTAGTGAATAGTATTCTATTATTGTTTATATCAACCGCTTACACAAGAAAAAGCAGGGTTGAAACCATGACTTTTTTAGCCGACCAAAAAGACATGACCAACTACATTTGGGATTGTGCTCATAAAGACGATTATTTACTTCCTCCAAGGTTTTACGCCGAGCGTTGGGACAAACATTTTATTATTGTAAAAAATAGTGAAGTAGAACTTATTTTACAAAATACGGATTATGTTCCAGCCAACTATGTCGTATTTGTTGAAGACGAAATGCTTGAAGAAAGAAAAGCACGAATTATGAAAACCTATCCAAATTTACAACATTTAACTACCATTGAAGCTGGATTTTTAGATTTAGTATTGCATAAAATGAACCCTAACAATAACAAGTTTGAACGATTTCATATTTATAAAATAGTAAACTGATTGCATTGATAAATTGAACTAATCCAACGAGTGTTTTCTATTTTTAGAATTTGTCAAATTATTAAATTACATTTGTGCTTTAATGAAATTTGCATATCCAGAATTCTTATTTGCATTATTCGCCGTAGCGATACCAATCATTATTCATTTATTTAATTTCAGAAAGTTTAAGAAAATTTATTTCTCGAACGTGAGTTTTTTACGTGAAGTAAAAAAAGAAAGTCAATCAAAATCAAAACTGAAACACTTACTTATTTTGGCTTCACGAATTTTAGCCATTACTTTTTTGGTGCTAGCATTTGTACAACCTTTTATTCCATCGGCTAATTCAACCCAAAACATCAACAACATTATTGGTATTTATATCGACAACTCTTTTAGCATGGAAAGTGTTGGTGAAAATGGAGCTTTGCTTGATGAAGCCAAAACCAAAGCCATTGAATTGGTAAATGCTTACCAACGTACCGACCGTTTTATAGTTTGTGATAATAAGTTTAGCGCTGGTAGTCAGCGAATTTTGAGTAACGAAGAGGCTTTAACAAAAATTGAAGAAATTCAAATTAGTGCTGAAAGCAGGTTGTTGTCGAATGTTTTTATACGACTTAAGGAAGCATTAAACAGTAACAGCAACGAAAACACCAACAAATCAATGGTGGTTTTTTCTGATTTCCAAAAAACAACTGCCGACATTGAACAACTAAAAAATGACACACTCATCCATTCGGTTTTTGTTCCTATTTTATCTACTAAAAAAACAAACTTATACATTGATACGTGCTGGTTCGAAAATCCAACCCATTTATTATCACAACAAGAAAAACTATTTGTTCGAATCAAAAATAATTCCGACCAAGATTTAGAAAATATTCCTGTAAAACTGTACATCAACGAAAAACTAATTACCCCAGCTAGTTTTTCTGCAAAAGCCAACGATGAAGCAATTGTTGAATTGAATTATAAAAATCATACATCGGGCATACAAGCAGGGAAAATTGAACTGCAAGATTCGCCCGTAACTTTAGACGACGACTTTTACTTTTCTTATTTGATTGCAGAAAACATTGAAACTTTGGAGATTTTTGGAGAGAATGTTCAACCCAATATAAAAGCTATTTTTTCATCCGACAGCCTATTTCACTTTACCAGTTCATCAGTTAACCAACTCGATTATTCCAAAATAAAACAAAGCAGTTTAATTGTGCTAAATGGGTTAAAAGAAGTTTCATCGGGTTTAGCTGCTAGCCTTAAAAATTTTGTAGAAAATGGTGGCTCGTTAGCCATTA
Organism: Flavobacteriales bacterium; assembly: GCA_020635795.1. Taxonomy (NCBI): domain Bacteria; kingdom Pseudomonadati; phylum Bacteroidota; class Flavobacteriia; order Flavobacteriales; species Flavobacteriales bacterium. The sequence goes on along the minus strand of JACJZD010000001.1, from coordinate 316,202 downwards.
TACCTACTAACGATATAGACTTGACAAGCTACCAATCATTTGCAACGCTTTTACAAATCAATGCATTTACTGATTTAGACACCTCAACCATAAAAATTAGCGAAGTGAGCTATCAACACCCTCTTTATGCTTCAGTTTTTGAGGGTAAGCCTGCCGACAACATTAACTTACCATCCATAAAAAAACATTTCAAACAGTCAAATCAAGCGGTAGCTTATAAAAATGTATTGCTTAAATTAAAAAATAACGACCCTTTTTTAACGGCTTACAAAAACAAAAAAGGAACTATTTATTTGATAAGTGGATGTTTAGACGAAGACGCTGGAAATTTTTCAAAACATGCCATTTTTGTTCCTACACTTTACAACATGGCTTTACAAAGTCAGTTCAACTACCCTCTATTTTATACCATTGGAGAAAATGAATCTTTAACCATTCCTCGTGTTGAAAACGAAGGTTCGTTAAAAATTAAACAAACTGATTTTGAATTAATCCCTCGGGTAAAATCGGACGCTGAAAATACCGTAGTATTTACAACCGAAGGCATTAGTTTAGCTGGAAATTATTTACTCGAATCTAAAAAGTTAAATTTAGGGTTGGCATACAATTACAACAGACTAGAATCTGATTTAACCACCTATAGTATGGATGAATTGAACGATTTAGCAATAAATTACTCGCTTAACACATCAATAATAAATGCTGGCTCAAAAACGATGAGTGCAGCCTTCAATGAAATTAAAAACGGTACAACATATTGGAAATTATGTGTTATTTTAGCGTTGCTATTTTTGGCCGTTGAAATTGCTCTTATTAAACTCTTTAAGTAAAAAATATTAACCACATAGCAACATAGAAACGAATAAATACAGAAGTAAAAGATAGAAAATAAATTTTTTAACATAGTATTCTATGTAAAAAGCAAAGCCTCTATCTTCGTCTTTAATATAACAACAAACCTATGTAACTATGTGGTAAAATAAAAATAAAAGAATCATGAATGCTCTAATAAAATCAGCTACAGTAGTAAACAGCAAATCGCCATTTAATGGTAAAACTGTTGATATACTTATTGAAAAAGGAATCATTAAAAAGATTACTGCAACAATTAAAAACACTGATAATTTTCAGGAAATCAAACAAAAAGATTTACACGTTTCTATTGGTTGGTTTGATTTTAGAGCAAATTTCTGTGACCCAGGATTTGAATACAAAGAAGATTTAAACTCTGGGTTAAAAGCCGCTGCAAAAGGTGGTTTTACAGGAGTTATGGTAATGCCAAGCACCAACCCAGTTATCGATAATAAATCAGGCATTGAATACATCATTAACAAAGCAAAAAACAATATCGTAAATGTTTATCCTGCTGGAGCTTTAACACATCAAAGCGAAGGAAACGATATTGCAGAAATGTATGATATGCATTTAGCTGGAGCGGTTGCTTTTACCGACAATAAAAAATCAATTGCCAATCCAAATTTACTTACAAGAGCATTGTTGTACAACCAAAGTTTTGGAGGTTTGGTAATTAATTACCCTAACAACCGCCACTTGTTTAACAACGGACAAATTAACGAAGGTATTACCAGTACACGGTTAGGTTTAAAAGGAATTCCTGCCATAGCTGAAGAAATAATGGTTAATAGAGATATATTTTTAGCTGAATATTGCAACGCTGCCATTCATTTATCAAACATCAGCACCAAAAAATCGGTACAACTGATAAAAGAAGCAAAAGCAAAAGGTTTGAAAATTACTGCCGATGTTAACTCTTACCATTTGTTGTTAGATGAAACCGAATTGGAAACGTTCGACAGCAACTTAAAAGTAATGCCTCCTTTAAGAACCAAAGACGATATAAAAGCCTTGATAAAAGGGTTAAAAGAAGGCGTGATTGATATTATTTGTTCCGACCATACACCACAAGACATTGAACACAAACAATGCGAGTTTGACCACGCAGCATTTGGCATCATCAACCTACAAACTTCTTTTGCTGCAATGAACACAGCATTAAAAGGAAAATTAGCACTTGATCAAATCATCGATTTAATTACAACAAATCCTCGACAAACTTTAAACTTAGATGTTCCGAAACTAGAAGTTGGGGAACAAGCCAACCTTACCCTTTTTAGTCCGCATGAAATCCAAGTTATAAAAACTGAAATTTTGGTTTCGAAATCGAAAAACAGTCCGTTTATTGGGAAAACATTAACAGGAAAAGTTTACGGAATTGTAAATCAAAACAAGTTGGAGATGCACTAATTTGTAAAAAATTTACACAAAAACACCCAAAAACATACCGTTCAACAAATAACTGCTACCAATCATATTTTGGTATGGATTTACTTTTTACCTTTATAAGGTATTTGTAAAATAACGGCTATGAAAAAATTTCTACTTCTTTGCTTCATCTTATCGTCCTTTTTTTCTTTTGCCCAAAATTGGCAACCATTTCCTTTGGGACAGAAGAGTTATTTTATGCACAACAATGTAACAAACTACTATAGTCCAGACACTCTCTTAAATGAATTTTGTGTGGACAGCATTAGAGATTATGGGAGTTCACAAACCCACTATTTTCACTTTAAAACTCCAGGAATTGGCAATTGTTATAGTACTATTATTAGTAACAACTTTCCTTCAAATTTTTATTACTCTATCCATGATAATGAAAGACCTGACTCAATAACTGTTTCTAACAATGAATATACTTTTTACTTTTATGATGCCTTTTTTCAACCACAAGATATTTTTATTTTAAAATCTTATGCTCAAAAAGATAGTTCTTGGGTTTTTCCATTTTCAGGAAGTGGTTTTAATCAACTAAAAATTACTTGTGACAGTATCTATTATGACAATATAATTGGATCAATTTCTGATTCATTAAAACTCTTTTCTGTTCAGGCAATGAATAATGGCACGCCTGTTTCTGATATCATTAATCAAAATAAATATATATTATCAAAAAATTATGGGTTTAAAATTTTTAATAATTATCCTTTATTAGGTTTGAATTCAAATTTGATTCAAGAAGGTTTTAGCCCACCAACTTTTCATGATTATTTTCATTTAAACATTGGCGATGTACTTATTTGGAAAGAAGAATTTCGCGCTCCTCCTTGGCCTGGAAATCCCTCTAGTTATACAAATTATTATAAAGACTCTATTACCAATGTATTTAATTTGCCCGATACTGTATCATACATAATTAATAGGCTAACAACTAACCTTACGTCCAGTTCTTATTCAAGCACAGCTTATAAGACTAAATCTATGTCTTATTTAGGTTATAATACTTCTACTATTTCACCTGACTATATCAATAATACATCTTCAACAATTTACTTAGACGAGGTTTCACCTTACACAATTAAAAATGGGATAGTTTATAAGACAAGAATGAATGAATTCAAGTATTTAAGTACAACATTTAATAATTGCGAACCATCTGCTATACCTGACTACGGTTGGAATGAAAATTACAATACAAAATATGGATTCTACTCAAGTTACATGCTCAGCTTTGACCAAACTACCTCATGGGACATCATCGGCTCCACCATCAACGGTATTCAAGAAGGAGTTGCTTGGTCAACTTTAGTTACAGGAATTAACGACATTGAGAATATTAGCGATATTAAGATTTATCCAAACCCAAGTAAATCTGGAAATTTTACAGTTGAAAGTGAAAAACCATTAAACCTAATCATTGTTAGTATTGAAGGAAAGGTGTTATTTAACCAAAAAATTAATCAATATAAAACCAACTTAAAAACAAATTTACCTAAAGGGATGTACTTGGTAAAGTTGATTTTTGAGAACAATAAACAAGCGATTCAAAAATTGATTATTAGCGAATAAACTGTTATTGCAATTTTTTTCAGCGTTCATCCGTGAAATCTGCGAGCCATCAAAACAACTTCGTCTGATTCAAATCTACCACAGGTCGTGGTATTAGTTTCTGATTATTATCAGCCTCCAATAACATTTCAAACAATTTAACTGTTGCCAAAGCATCACCAGAAGCACGGTGTCGGTCTTCCAAAGGCAGCCCCAAATCTTTACACAACTTACCCAAACTATACGATTTTTTTCCAGGAATTAGTTTTCTACTCAACTGAACCGTACAAAGTTTTGAACGTTTGTATTCAAATCCCAACGAACGAAATTCAGCACGAACAAAGTCGTAATCAAAATCTACATTATGAGCAATAAAAATACAACCGCGAGTAATGTTTACAATACGTTTTGCAACCTCAAAAAATTTTGGTGCTTCAGCAACCATTTCATCAGTTATTCCTGTAAGTTTTTTAACGTACCAATCTATCTTAATTTCAGGGTTGACAAGGGTTACAAATTCGTCCACAATTTTTTTACCATCATGTTTGTAGATGGCTATTTCGGTAATTTTTCCATTTTTATGGTTCCCTCCTGAAGTTTCTATATCTATAATGGCGTACACTTATTGCAAAGGTAATGATTTATAAAAACTTATGCATAAATTCTGTTTTAGGAGCAATTTCGCACACTTGTTGACCAAACCATTTGTATCGGTGTTTGGCAACCACATCATAAAACCAATCGCGAATAAAAATTGGAATTATTTTAAATCCATAAAATAAAAACCACAAACCATTCAACTGTTTAATAATTTCTAACGCTGCATTCGATTTAATGTAAACTTTATTGTTTTTGATGAGCACAACCGAATCTAACCCACTACTTACTTGGTATTTCATTCGTAATTCCTGACCTATTACTGACTGCAAACTTGCAAACCGAAATACATTTTTTGCATCTCTTTTTATCACAAAACCAACCCAGAAATTACAAAAATTGCAAGTTCCATCAAAAAGAATAATATGATTAGCGGTTTCCACTTCACAAAAGTAAGGATGTTAAAAACATTAGTCTTAAAAACTGATATATTTCCTATTTTACCTCATTGAACAAACTTATATTTGCACTCAAATTTTTGTAATGAGCGTACGTTTAAGAGATAGTAGAAAAACCAAAGAAATAAGAGCTGCAGTTCGAGAAACGCAACTAAAGGTTACCGATTTTATTTACCCGCTTTTTATCGAAGAAGGCAATAACATAAAAAAAGAAATTACCTCGATGCCAGGAATTTTCAGGTATTCGCTTGACCAAATTGATGCAGAGCTACAAGAAGCCGTTGATTTAGGAATTAAATCTGTTATACTGTTTGGCATTCCTTTACACAAAGATGAAGAAGGTTCTGAAAGCTGGAACCCTGAGGGAATTATTCAAAAAGCAATTGCTTACATCAAAAAAAACTATCCAACATTACAAGTTATAGCCGACGTTTGCTTTTGCGAATACACGAGTCATGGGCACTGTGGAGTTTTGTGCAACCATGATGTGGATAACGATTTAACGCTTGTCAATTTAAGAAAACAAGTATTGGCTCAAGCTAAAGCTGGAGTTGACATGGTTGCTCCATCCGGCATGATGGATTTTGCAGTACGCGAGATTAGAGACGAATTAGATAAAAACGGATTTCAACACATTCCAATCATGGGCTATTCCGTAAAATATGCTTCGGCGTATTATGGACCATTTAGAGATGCTGCCGACTCAACACCAAGTTTTGGTGATAGAAGAACCTACCAAATGGATTCAGCTAACCGTAACGAAGCCATTAAAGAAGCTCAAGCAGATGTAGATGAGGGAGCTGCTATTTTAATGGTTAAACCTGCTTTATCTTATTTAGATATTATTAGAGATTTAAAAAACAATTTTGATTTACCGATTGCAGCATACAATGTTAGCGGCGAATACGCCATGATAAAAGCCGCTGGTAAAAACGGTTGGATAGATGAACAACGAGTAATGATGGAAACATTGCTATCAATTAAAAGAGCTGGTGCAGATATTATTATCACCTACTTTGCAAAAGAAGCAGCAAAACTATTAGCCCATCCCGACCTTCCCAAAGGGAAGGAGTAATACCCAAATGAGAAGAATTGACTTTATTTACGATAAAGTTGAATACTAAAATAAATACTGTGTAAAAACAAATAAAAAAATAATCGATAATTACAAGTCTCTCCCCTTTGGGGAGATTAAGAGGGGCAAATTATGAACAATACAAAATCACAAGAACTATACAACAAAGGACTGAAACACTTGGTTGGGTCAGTAAATTCGCCAGTACGAGCATTTAAATCTGTTGGAGGAAATCCTTTGTTTATTAAAAATGCAAAAGGTTCTAAAATTTACGATGTTGATGGTAACGAATACATCGACTTGGTACTTTCTTACGGACCAATGATTTTAGGTCACGGTAACGAAAAAGTTATTGAAGCCGTTACCAATCAAGTTAAAGAAGGATTTAGTTTTGGTGCGAGTACCGAAAATGAAATTAAACTTGCCGAAATAGTTTGCGCTGCTTTCCCAGGAATGGACAAAGTTCGATTTGTAAACTCGGGCACAGAAGCCATTTTAAGTGCTATCCGTTTAGCAAGAGCCTTTACAGGAAAAAATCACATCATCAAATTTGCAGGTTGTTACCATGGTCATTCTGATGCATTATTGGTTGCAGCAGGTTCAGGGTTGGTAACATATAGTTTACCAGGTAGTGCGGGTGTTCCTGCTGATGCAGTAAAAAACACCTTAATTGCTGAATACAACGACATTGATTCGGTAAAAAAACACATTGCAGAATGTAAAGATATTGCTGCCGTTTTTATCGAGCCAATCGCGGGTAATATGGGCGTTGTTTTGCCAAGCGATTCGTTTATTAAAGAACTTAGAAAAATAACAAAAGAAGCCGGTATTCTTTTGGTTATTGATGAAGTAATGACTGGGTTCCGTTCTAAATTTGGTGGTGCACAAGAATTATTAGGAATTGAAGCTGACATCACTTGTTTAGGAAAAGTTATTGGTGGCGGATTTCCTGTTGGAGCGTATGGCGCTCGTGAAGAAATCATGAACATGGTTTCACCTTTAGGAGCAATGTATCAAGCAGGAACATTATCAGGAAACCCAGTGGCAATGGCCGCAGGTATTTCTACCTTAACCGAATTAAAAAACCAAAACCCTTACGACAAGTTTAACCAACAAGCAGAAACGCTTGAAAAAGCATTGTTAGATGCAGCGAAAGCAAATGGAATTGCTTTAACCGTAAATCGTTTTGGTTCAATGATAAACCCATTTTTTATAGGTAAAACAGTAACTAATTTTACCGAAGCTCAAGAATGTGACACTACTCAATTCACCAAATTTTTCTGGGGCTTAGTTGAAAACGGAATTTACATTCCGCCTAGTCAATTTGAAGCTTGGTTTTTATCGTCAGTTATTTCTGATAAAGACATGGAACAACTGATAAAAGGTATTAATGCTGCTATGAAACTTGTTTAATTGATAACGTAGAGACGCACAATTGTGCGTCGCCATTAAATTATTAAAATAACCAAGACGGATAATTATCCGTCTCTACATTAAGAAATATAAAACATGACACCATTCAACGATAATTTTTTAAAAGCTTGTAGAAGAGAAGAAACTCCTTACACTCCACTTTGGTTAGCCCGTCAAGCGGGACGATACCAAAAAGAGTACATGAAAATAAAGGAAAAATACAGCATTATAGAAATCAGTACCATACCTGAGGTTAGTGCAGAAGTTACGCTTTTGCCTATCAATCAATTTGAATTGGATTCAGCCATTATTTTTTCGGATATTTTAATTCCGCTAGGACCAATGGGGATTAGTTTTGAATACAAAAAAGGCTACGGTCCTTTAATTCATAACCCTATAAGAACTGTTGCTGATGTAGAAAAACTTAAAGTGGTTGACCCAGCTACAGAAATGTGGTACACTGGAAAAGCATTAACCATTTTAAAAGGAGAATTAAACGTTCCTTGTATTGGTTTTGTTGGTGCTCCGTTTACGTTGGCGAGTTATATGATTGAAGGTGGCCCTTCGAAAAATTACGAAACCATGAAAGCTTTTATGTACAACGAACCAAAAGCTTGGCATTTGTTAATGGATAAATTGGCTACCGTAATGGCAAATTACCTTAACTTTCAAATTGAAAGTGGAGCTATGGTGGTGCAAATTTTTGATAGCTGGGTGGGTGCTTTAGATGTTGATGATTACAACGAATATGTGTATGCTCATGTTGAAAAAATGATTCACATCATTCGTAAAAAACACCCAACCACTCCAATTATTTCTATGGGTGTAAATTCTTCGCATTTAATACCAAGTTTACGTAAGGCTAAACCTGATGTTATTGCTATTGATTGGAAAACAGATTTAGCAAAAGTTTGGAAAGACTTAAATTACGAAGTAGCCGTACAAGGTAATTTAGACCCAACAGCATTGTTTGCCGATTGGAGTATAATTGAAGCAAAAACCAAAAAATTATTGGATTCGGTAAAAGGAAAACCAGGGCATATTTTTAATTTAGGGCATGGTATTTTACCAGGTACTCCTGTTGAAAACGTAAAACAACTTTGTAAGTTTGTTCATGAGTATACGAGAAAATAATTTTAATGAGTAATCTTTTCACATACATATTAGAATTTAATGAAGGTACTTTTGTCAAACAAGTTCATGGCATAAATTCTACTGATTCCACTAAGATTTGGTTAAAAGATTTGTTAATGGATTCAGAAATTGAATTTATAAACAACCAAAACTATCAAACAATTTATAAAGAACTTTTTGATGATAATAACTTTCTTCCTATTCAATTAAAATCAGTGAAAAATGTATGGTGTTTTACTTTTTTAATAAAAGAAAGTTTGGCTCTAGTCAACATTATCAAAACTGAACAAAATTAATTCACTATTTTTTCACCTGTTCATAACTCCACAATAATTTTTTTTGGATGTTAAGAGAAAGAAAAATTACATTTGCTCCGCAACTAACGAACTAATACACAATGAATTTCAAAAAAATAATTGCACCTATTTTGGCACTCTTTTTATTTGCGTTTTGTGCCGAAAAAGAAGCTTTTGAGGTGTTTAACGACATAGGCAAAAAATCGAGCTACGGTAAAATCTTAAAAAAAGCCGAAGAAGCCGATATCATTTTATTTGGCGAATTACACAACAACCCAATTAACCATTGGTTGCAATTAGAACTAACCAAAGACTTACATGCAAAAGTTTTAGACGGCTTAGTTTTAGGAGCAGAAATGTTTGAAGCTGACGACCAATTGATTATCAACGAATACTTGGGAGGACATTACAACTACGAAATATTTAAAAAAGAAGCAAAAGTTTGGCCAAACAACACTACCGACTACCAACCATTGTTAGATTTTGCTGTTGCCAACCAATTGACTTTTGTTGCCACCAACATTCCTCGCAGATATGCCAACATGGTATATAAAGATGGGTTCAGAGCTTTTAACGATTTAAACGACGACGCAAAAAGATACATTGCTCCATTACCACTTAAGTATGACGAGAAATTACCAGGTTACGCCAACATGAAAAAGATGGCTGGTGGTCATGGAGGAGATAATTTACCAAAATCGCAAGCATCGAAAGATGCTACCATGGCACATTTTATACTTAAAAACTGGAAAAAAGGAAGAACATTTTTACATTTTAATGGATCATACCACTCCAATAATTTTGAAGGCATTATGTGGTATTTAAAACAAGCCAACCCCGATTTAAGAATTCTAACCATAAACTGCGTAGAGCAAAAAGAAATTGAAAAATTAGAAACCGAATACGAAGGCACTGCTCACTTTATTATTGCTACACCTGAATCGATGACGAAGACACATTAAACGATTTGTCACTCTGAGCCTGTCGAAGAGTTGACACTTAACCTCAATAGATTGCGGGTCAAGCCAGCAAAGACGTATAGGTTAAGCCCACAAAGACATAGAAATTAATTCAGTTTGTTTTTCAACTCTTCTTCTTGCAATTGGTTTTCTTCCCAATCTGTCATCACTTGTTCAAGTTCTTGCTTGGTAGCATTGTATTGTTCCAATAAAGCATCAGAATATTTAGTTGGGTCATGCAAATCATTGCTCAACTCCTCAATTTTAGCTTCCAATTCTTCTACTTGATTTTCAAGTTTGTTAATCTTATTTTGAGTTTTTTTCAAGTCTTTCTCCAATTGCTTTTTTTCCTCAAACGAAAGTTTATTTTCGGTAACAACCTTCTCAACTTTAGCAACAACTTTTACATTTTGCTCAAATTCTCTAATGCTATCTACCTTTTTAGATTTTAAGAAATCGTAAACGCCACCCAAGAATTGTTTCACTTTTCCATCTTTAAACTCATACATTTCTTCAACTAATCCATCTAAAAAATCCCTGTCGTGAGAAATAACCACCAACGTTCCATCGTATTTTTTCAAGGCATTTTTCAACACTTCTTTCGAGCGAATATCTAAGTGGTTGGTTGGCTCATCCAGCACCAATAAATTTACCGGTTCTAACATTAGTTTACACAAAGCAACCCTTGCTCGTTCGCCCCCAGAAAGCACTTTAATTTTTTTGTCGGCTTCTTCGCCTCCAAACATAAATGCTCCTAATAAATTTCGAACTTGTTTACGGATTTCACCGTGAGCACATTGGTCAATCGCTTCAAAAACAGTCAATTCTTTATCCAATTCCTCTGCTTGGTTTTGAGCAAAATACGATAGGTTTACGTTATGTCCTATTTTCAATTCACCTTCGTGCTCTAGCTCTCCAACAATAATTTTAGTCATGGTGGTTTTACCTTCACCATTCTTTCCTACAAAGGCAATTTTTTTACCTGATTCAATAAAGAAATTGGCATCGTCGAACACTTTTTTATCGCCAAATGATTTACCCACCCCACTTGCTTCTACTACCACTTTACCCGAACGAGGGGCTGGAGGAAAATAAAACCTCATCGAAGCAGTATCCTCTTCGTCAATTTCTATTCGGTCAATTTTATCCAATTGCTTAACTCTACTCTGAACTTGAACAGCTTTCGATGCTTTCGATCTAAATCGTTCAATAAACTTCTCGGTATCTGCAATTTGTTTTTGTTGATTGGTAAAAGCAGCAATTTGTTGTTCTCTTCGTTCTTGTCGTTGTTCTAAATATTTAGAGTAATAAGTTTTATAATCGTAAATCTTACCTAACGAAATCTCAATGGTTCTATTCGTTACATGGTCCAAAAATGCCTTATCGTGAGAAATTAACACTACAGCACCATGATATACTTTCAAGAAATCTTCCAACCACTGAATCGATTCAATATCCAAGTGATTGGTAGGCTCATCGAGCAACAACAAATCGGATTTGGTTAACAAAATTTTAGCCAACTCAATACGCATTCTCCAACCCCCACTAAACTCGTCGGTTTGTCGAGTAAAATCTTTTGGCGTAAAACCCAATCCTTTTAGAATGGTTTCCACATCAGCATCTACTGTAAAACCACCAATAATAGATAAGCGCTCATTGCAATCATTCAAATGATTCAACAAATCCATATAGCTGTCCGATTCGTAGTCGGTTCTAGTCTCCAATTGATGATTGATATCCTCAATTTTCGCATTGATTTCGTTTACCTCCTTAAAAACCGATTTCGTTTCTTCCAGCACAGTTTTACCATGGCTAAAATCCATGTCTTGAGGCAAATAACCAAATGTAAAATCGGCAGGGGTAGAAACATTACCACCATCCGATTGATTTACACCTGCAATAATTTTGAGCATGGTAGATTTTCCAGCTCCATTTTTACCCACCAATCCAATTCTATCTTGCTTATTAATTAAGAAAGATACTTTGTTAAATAAATAACGTTCTCCAAAATGTACTGTTAATTCATTAATTCCTACCATGTCGCGAAATTACCGAAAACTTAATTTATACAATTCCATTTTAACCTCTCTATTTTGATAACTTTGTATTTTATTTAAAACTCTTCTATTCATGCCCAATATTGTTTCAAGTATTCTCACGTTTAAATGCCCAAAATGCAGAGAAGGAGATTTGTTTTGCAACAAAAGTTCGTACCAATACAAAGGTTTTTTTGACATGCCAAAAAATTGTCCAAAATGCAACCAAGATTTCCAGATAGAAACGGGTTTTTATTATGGCGCCATGTACATGAGTTATGCATTTACCATAGCCATTATTGTTGCTGTTTTTGTTGCCATGGTAATTTTTGATGTATTCGAAATCAATCGTTTTTTAATTGTTGATTCTATTGTATTGATACTTGTTCTTCCTTATATTTTTAGACTATCTCGCTCAGCGTGGATTAGCTTAATGATAAAATATGACCCAAAAGCCATTGAAAAACATGAACAAAAAAAATAGTTTAGTTGTTGATAAAACAGCCACCTATTTTACTCTAGGTAATATTAAAACGGCCAAAACCATTTGGTTTGTTTTGCATGGCTATGGTTATTTGGCAGAGTTTTTTATTAAAAAATTTGAGCCGATTACAAATAACGAAACTTGTGTAATTGCCCCTGAAGCGTTATCTCACTTTTATTTAGATGGTTTCTATGGTAAAGTTGGTGCTAGCTGGATGACCAAACACAATCGTGAAGATGAAATTGTTGACTACATCAATTACCTCCAAAAACTATATGATTTTGTTTTATCAGAAAACAATAAAAATTGCACTAAAATAAATGTTGTTGGATTTTCACAAGGAGGAGCAACCGCGTGTAGATGGTTTTCTGCTAAGAAATTTACTTGTACAAATTTTATCTTGTGGGCGAGTGTCTTTCCTGATGATGTGGAGTTCAACCTTGCTCAAAGTGAAACCAAACTCTTTTTAATTTATGGAACTCAAGACGAGTTTTTAACCGAAGAACGCATGTCGAGATTAAAAAAGCAAATACTAGAATCAAAAGTAGCATGCAAAGTGATTACTTTTGATGGAAAACACGGTATACCTAAAGATGTTTTGATTGAAGAATCGGTAAAAAACGTTTGGAATTAACCATTATAAAACCCTTTAACAGCATTTATAATTTTTGCATTTTCTAAATCTACCATACATTTAAAATGCTTTTTCGGACATTTATCGTAACCAATTTTCGAGCAAGGTCGACAGTTTAAATTTTTGTTTTCTATAATAACAAATTTTTCAGGGTTCTTAGGGTAATACGGATACATTCCAAATTCAGGAATGGTATTTCCCCAAACCGAAACAATGTTCACTCCTAAAGCAGCTCCAATGTGCATCAAGCCAGTATCAGGAGTAATCAAAACTTTGCTTTGTTGTATGATTGATGCCGATTGATTTAAAGTATAGTTTCCGCAACCCACAAAAGCCAAATCACCAACTTTTTGTCGAATAAAATTGGCTGATTCCACATCCTCTTTTCCTCCCAACAAAACCACAGACAAATTAAGTTGCTGTATAATTTCACAACATTTTTCTAAAGGTATTTTCTTTGTGTTGTGTTGTGCCCCGATTGCAAAACTCACATATCCATTTTGGTGAGTAACAGGCAATGTTTTCAAATCCACTTTATCAGCATCAGGAATATAATATTCCAAACCATCCTTATCGTTTTCTACACCTAACACCTTGGTTGCATTTAAATAACGCTCAACAATATGAATGTTTGGTAATTTATTCACTTTAAAAGTAGTCATCAACCATTTTTGGTAATTCAACTTCTCAAATGCAAACGATAAAACTTTTAGCTTTTTAATGACCCTTTTCGACCGAAGGTTTTTGTGTAAATCAATAATGTAATCATAACCTTCATTTTTCAGCTCTTCAATTACTTCGTTGGTACTTTTATCAATGCCTAATACTTTAGAAATTCTTGGGTTAGAAAGTAAAATGGATTTGTATTGATTTTTCGTTAAATAATGAATTACTACCTCTCCATCGAGTTGTTGTTGTAAACAACGAATCACAGGCGTAGTCAGCACAATGTCGCCTATTGAACTAAACCGAATAATTAATATTTTAACCGCATTACTCAAATTCAATCACAAATATAAAAATATTAACCCGTTGCGATTCCTTTATAAGCAACTACTTTAACCTGAAATTAATTTAATTCGGAACGCTATAATACTAGTTTTTATTACTTTTACTTTTTGACTAGACTATAACACTTACGCATGAAAGGATTAATTGAAGATTTTACTAAACATTTAGCTGAGTCTATTGCCATTTGCAACCAGACCAATTTAAAGAAAACAGATAAGAAAATTGAATCTGTTTTAATTTGTGGATTAGGTGGTTCAGGTATTGGTGGAACTGTTGTTTCTCAAATTGTAGCAAACGATGCCAATACCCCAATAGTAGTAAACAAAGACTATAAAATACCTGCTTTTGTAAATAAAAACACCTTGGTTATTTGTAGCTCTTACTCTGGAAACACTGAAGAAACGTTGGAAATGTTGGCTCAAGCTGAAGCAAAAGGTGCTGAAATTGCTTGTGTAACTTCTGCTGGAAAATTAGAAGAAATTGCTAATGCAAAAAATTACAACCTAATAAAAATACCTGGAGGAAATCCTCCAAGAGCAGCTTTTGGATTATCGTTACCTACTATTTTTCATTTTTTAACCCACTACAATGTGGTGAATAAAAATTATTTTGAAGATTTTGCTACAAGCATTAAAAATATAGATGCTGACGAACAAAACATCATTATCGAAGCAAAAAAAATAACCGAAAAACTTTACAAAAAAATACCAGTGATTTATTCTGATGCATGGTTTGAAGGGGTTAGCATTCGCTTTCGTCAGCAAATTAACGAAAATGCAAAAATGCTTTGCTGGCACCATGTTATACCTGAAATGAATCACAACGAATTGGTTGGTTGGACAACTAAAAATGACGATTTAGCTGTAGTTCTTTTCAGAAACGACGATGATTATTTCCGCACACAAAAAAGAATGGAAATAAATAAAACTGTTTTTGAAAAATATACTTCAACCATTTTAGAAATATACTCAAAAGGTAAAAATCGTTTAGAACAATCTTTGTATTTAATTCATTTAGGCGATTGGATTTCTTATTATTTAGCAGAAAAAAATGGGGTGGATGTTACAGAAGTTGACATTATTACACATCTAAAAAACGAGTTGTCGAAAATTTAATTGGTTTTTTTGTCATAGTGAGCCTGTCGAACTATAAACAAAAAACTTATATATACATCTTTAATCTAATACACTTCGACTAGCTCAGTGTGACAAACTCTAAGTATACAAAATGCAAGAAGTATTTTTTAAAGATTTAGGATTAATTGACTATAAAGAAGCTTGGGATTTTCAAGAAACACTTTTTAAAGCCAATGTTGATGCTAAAATTGAAAACAGAAGAGCAGATAAAACGGTAACCCCAACCAAAAGTCATTTAATTTTTTGCGAACACCCGCACGTTTATACGCTTGGTAAAAGTGGTGATGAAACCCATTTACTACTTTCTGAAACCATGCTCAAACAAAAAGGTGCTACCTATTACAAAATAAATCGTGGTGGCGATATTACATACCATGGTCCAGGACAACTAGTAGGCTATCCTATTTTAGATTTAGACTTCTTTTTTACCGATATACACAAATACCTCCGCTATTTAGAAGAAATGATTATTTTAACATTGGCTGAATATGGTATTGAAGCAGGAAGATACGAAGGCTATACTGGCGTTTGGTTAGATGCCGACAATCCACTAAAAGCTCGTAAAATTTGTGCTATGGGTGTACGATGTAGTCGCTGGGTAACTATGCACGGTTTTGCATTTAACATCAATGCCAATTTAGACTACTTTAACAACATTGTACCTTGCGGGATAACCGACAAACAAGTTACTTCGTTACAAAAAGAACTTAATCGTGAAATTGACGTAAACGAGGTAAAAGAAAAATTGAAAAAACACTTTTGTAACTTATTCGAAGCTAAACTATTAACTAACAACCAGCAAACTCAATCTTATGAAAACAGTTAAAAAAATTCTCGTTGGTTTAATCATCTTCCTTGCATTAGCATCATCTATCATCTTTTTAACAGGCAACAAACATTTGTTTAAAGCCATTGCAACAACCTATTTAGTTGGAAAAACTGGCCCAAGCATTGACGAATACGACATTTTTGAAAACAGAACAGTTGAAATTGGTACACCTCAGCCATGGGCAGTTAGTTCGAGTTACAATAAAAAAAATAACGAAAAACTTCATCAACAAATTGAAGCATTAAACCCTGCAGCTTTTTTAGTAATAAAAAACGATTCCATTGTTTTTGAAGAATATTGGGATGGATACAACGAAAACTCACTAACCAACTCGTTTTCAATGGCGAAAAGTTACATAGGTATGTTGATAGGAATTGCGTTAGATGAGGGTAAGATAAACAGTATTGAAGACCCCGTTGCAAACTATTTACCATTATACAAAGACCACCCAGAATTAACCATCAAACATTTGTTAACCATGAGTTCGGGTATAAACTTCGACGAAAGTTACACCAGCCCTTTTGGACACATGGCAAAAGCTTATTATGGCAAAGACATTGAAAAACTAAACGAAAATTACACCGTTACAGAAACTCCAGGAGAGATTTTCAGATATTTGGGTGGTAACACCATTATCCTTTCGTTTATTTTAGAAAAAGTTACCGGACAAACCGTTTCGGAATACATGAGCGAAAAAGTTTGGCAACCACTTGGCGCTCAAAACCCTGCATTGTGGAACCTCGACCACAAAGATGGTAAAGAAAAAGCTTATTGTTGTTTCTACTCAAACGCTCGAGATTTTGCTCGTATTGGTAAACTTTACCTCAACAAAGGTTTATGGAACAATCAACGTATTGTTTCTGAAGACTATGTAACAGAAAGTACTTGCCCTGCTTATTATTTAAAAGATGGCAACGGCAATTTGGTTGATTATTACGGTTACCAAATTTGGACAACCTACTACAAAGACATGGATATTTTCTTTTTTAGAGGCATAAAAGGACAATACACCATAGTTATACCTGATAAAAACATGATTGTGGTTCGTCTTGGGAAAGAACGCTCAAAAGAGTTTGTAAACAACAACCCAAGCGACCTTTACACCTATATTGATTTTGCTTTGGAACAGTGAAATCTAAACTAGTATTTTATGAAATCAGTTATTGAAGATAAAAAATTAATTCAGAAAAAAGGCAGAGATTTTCGCAATTATGAAATTCTTGAAGATGGAGTATTATTTGAATACAAAAATGAGGGTAACTATCTTAAATACAAGATTCCTTTTGATGATATTGAATTCAATGAAATTATCAACAACAAAAAACCCAATAGAAATGAAGTTATTTTGTTTGCATCTGTGATAATAAATATCTCATTGTTTCTTTTCATTTTAATGGATAACCAAATAACACAACCACTATTGAGTGCTATACTATTTGGTATGTTAGGTAGTATAAGTTTATGGGCTTCAAAAATTTTAAAAAAAGAATCTATTAAATTTCTTGAAGGGAAACAAAATCTTAGCTTTTTTTACTCAAAAGATGACGAAGAAACTGTAGATAATTTTATACACTTATTACAAGATGCTAAGAAAAATCATTTTAGACAAAAAAACCTAAAAATTGATGAGTGTGTTCCGACAGAAATTCAAAAATCTAATTTCCTGTGGTTGTATCGATCTAATCAAATAACTAAAGAAGAATACGAAGATTTAATAACTCAATTAGATAATTTAAGAATTATTAAAGGAGACTAAATGGAAATAATCAAAATAGATTCCTGCCTTCGCAGGAATGACGTAGTAAATCAAAAAAAAACTACTCGTTAATTTTTTCCCAAAGCAAATCTTTCAATTCCATTAACCCTTGCTCGGCTACTGATGAAATAAATATAAAAGGAACTTTTGGTAAATCCTTTTTAATTTCTGCTTTTAGTTCTTCGTCTAACAAATCAGCTTTCGTTATGGCTAAAACCCTACTTTTATCCAATAAATCAGGGTTAAACTGAGTTATTTCGTTTAATAAAATTTTATATTCGTTATTGATATCATCGCTATCAGCTGCAATCATAAAAAGCAAAACCGCATTACGCTCTATGTGGCGTAAAAAACGAATTCCTAAGCCTTTACCTTCGTGTGCTCCTTCAATAATACCTGGTATATCAGCCATTACAAACGAACGGTAATCGCGGTAAGGAACCATCCCTAAATTAGGTACTATGGTTGTAAACGGGTAATCAGCAATTTCGGGTTTTGCAGCCGACAACACCGACAACAATGTTGATTTACCAGCATTCGGAAAACCTACCAAACCAACATCAGCTAAAACTTTAAGCTCCAATAATTTCCACCCTTCTTCACTATCTCCACCGGGTTGCGCATACATCGGCGATTGGTTGGTAGATGATTTAAAATGGTCGTTTCCTTTACCACCACGACCACCTGGAACTAAAATAAACTCCTGACCATCTTCTGTTATTTCACAAATAACTTCTCCAGTTTCCGGATCTTTTGCAATTGTACCTAAAGGCACATTTACATAAGTATCTTCACCTTCAGCTCCTGTACTACGAGATTCTCCTCCGGCTTCACCATGTCCTGCTTTAACATGTCGCTTGTATTTTAAATGCAACAATGTCCAAAGATTTTTATCGCCTTTTAAAATAATATGCCCGCCACGACCACCATCACCACCATCTGGCCCTCCTTTAGCTTCATACTTCTCTCTACGAAAATGTCTAGAGCCTGCTCCTCCTTTTCCAGAACGGCAATGAATTTTTACGTAGTCGATAAAGTTTGTGATAGCCATGATTTATTTTCTCTCGTATCTAGTTACTGGTTACTTGTGAGTGTTTTTCAATTGCCTCTGACAATCTTTTAAAGATGATATCAATATCACCTACACCATTAATTTTTTCAAATTTTCCTTGAGCAGCATAAAAATCGGCAACAACTGCAGTTTGTTTGTTATACACTTTTATTCTGTTTGCAATAATGTTTTCGTCGCTATCATCAGCTCTACCGCTATCTTTTCCTCTCAACAACAACCGTTTAATCAATTCGCTTTCTTCCACATCTAAGGCTAACATTACCGTAATTTCGGTAGCTTTCGACTCTAAAAAAGTAGCTAATGCTTCTGCCTGAGGCGTAGTTCTTGGAAATCCATCAAAAATATACCCTTTAGCTAATGGGTTTT
The DNA here is from genome assembly GCA_020635795.1 of Flavobacteriales bacterium. Lineage (NCBI taxonomy): Bacteria > Pseudomonadati > Bacteroidota > Flavobacteriia > Flavobacteriales > Flavobacteriales bacterium. The sequence continues at coordinate 297,103 of JACJZD010000001.1, read as the reverse complement.
TATTTACTTCCGATTCTAACATGGCAATGGTTACCGTATCAGGAACCAACTCTCCTTTATCCATGTAACTTTTGGCAAGTTTTCCCAATTCTGTTTCACCTTTAATGTTGGCTCTAAAAATATCGCCTGTTGATAAATGGCACAAGTTATATTTTGCAATAAGTTTTTCTGCTTGTGTTCCTTTTCCTGCTCCCGGAGGTCCAAATAATACAATGTTCAACATACTCTTTACTTTTATTGATTTAACACATAAATTGAAGAAAGGTTTCTTCCATAGCCATCATAATCCAAACCATATCCAACAACAAAGTTGTTAGGTATTTCTTTTGCTACAAAATCAATGTTAAAGTCTTTTTTGTATGCTTCTGGCTTGTATAAAAGGGTGGCTATTTTTAAACTTTTTGGATTTTTTTCTTCAATAATTTGATATAATTTCTCTAAGGTATTTCCCGTATCTACAATATCTTCAACTATAATCACATCCTTACCATCTAAACTTTCGTTTAAACCGATTAGTTGATTTACAGTCCCTTTGCTTTCAGTTCCTTCATACGACGCCAACTTTACAAACGAAACCGAACATTCTAAATCTATCGATTTCATTAAATCGCCCATAAACATAAACGAACCGTTTAATACTCCCAAAAACAATGGTGATTTCCCTTTATATTCGTGATTGATTTTTTGAGCTACATTTTTTATTAATTGTTGTAACTCTTGCTCGCTTATATAGGGTTTAAACGATAAATCTTTTATTTTGATTGTTGCCATAAAAAAAATTGGACTGCAAATGTAATTATTTTAACTGTCGGTTTATAGGATAAACATCATAAAGCACAATAAACCGAGCTATCTCACTCCTTGTTCAGGGAAACGACCTTTCTTGGTTCTATAAAAATCCAAAATGGTTTTCATGTCTTCATCAATATTACCTGAAGGATAGATGTGAGGTCCTATGCCTGCTGTTCTAGTCGAATAATCTACATATCCCATAACAATAGGCACTTTGGCTTTTAGAGCAATGTAGTAAAATCCTTTTTTCCACTCTGGGTTGTATTTTCTTGTTCCTTCAGGTGTAACCAACATTACCAATTCCTCTCTATTGTTAAAGGTTTTAACAATTTCCTCTGTCATTTTAGTGTTTTTAGCTCTATTAACAGGAATTGCTCCAAGCGATTTTAACAACAAATTCATTGGAAAGAAAAACCATTCTTTTTTGATGAAAAATTGAACTGGAATTTTATAAATAAAAAAGTATAACCTCCCATAAAAAAAATCCCAATTACTCGTATGTGGAGCTCCAATAATGACAAATTTTTTAAACTGTGGGAGTTCTCCAACAATTTTCCAACCTAAAATTTTAAATATGAAAGCTGCTAATTTTGACACGAATAGATATTACTTTTTTCGCTCAATAATGTAGTGAGTAATAATTAAGGACTCTCCTTTTATGGTATTGATATCAACCAAATGAAACCCATTGGCTTTTAGGTCATTTAATATCGCAACAATAGCATTCATACCATCAAACCCTTTTGAAAGCAATTCAGCTCCTTCATTATTACCTGTAAAAAGTGCTAATCGAGCCAAACTTGAACTACCTCCTTCAATTGTTCTAAACTCATCTTCGTTATTCAGTCTAACTTCTAAAACAGCATAATCGCCTTTTTTGGTTAAACTTTTAAGTTTACCTACTACGTTTAAAGGTTCTTGAGCTTTAAGCGTTAATCCTGATAGGAGAAAAAAACCGATTAAAAGAGTAGCACTGATACTGATTAATTTATTCATACTGCAAAGGTATTTAATTTATTGGAAAATATATCTCTGTTACCCATTTATCAGGGTTTTGTTCAATTGATGGGTCAACGATGTACAATTCCCAAGGAGCACCAATCACTTGAACTTCATTTTTTCTCATCCATTCGTTAATACTAAAATACGTTTCTGGAATTCTATCGTAAGCACCATAATGAGTAGCCATTACAACATTTCCAGGTTTTATTTTATTCAATTTAATTCTACTACTATTTACGCCAATAGAATCCTCTAACAGTAATCCTGCCTCGATGTCAACAAGGGTATCTGTCCAAGAATGATAAATTACCAAAGGTGGCAAATCATCTGAAATCTTATTTTTTTCCATGTACATTCCAATTTCAGAAAACAACTTTGAATGTATTGTTGCTATTGCTCGCCCATCAACAAGTTCTCTAATCGATAGAAACCAAAGTGGTTTTTCTATTTTTTGCTGGGTAACAATTCCACTATTAATTTTTGGCAAATTTTCGGTGAAGGATTTTAGTTTTTGAAGTCCTTTTTCAAGATCTTCAGCCAATTCGTCTTCTAAAAAAAGACCAAACCATTTAGAAATAGGGTTAAATCCAAAATCGAAATTTATACCCCAAGTTACCTCAACAACATCTTCTTTTTGCTGAAAATTCCAATATGAAAGCACATCTCCTGTTCCAAAATCAAGAGACAATTCTACTAAATCAAAAGGTTGTGATTTAGTTATTTTCATAGTCCCCTCTCCAACACCATCATCCTCACTAGCCCAACTGAATGTTGCTCCAACCCCACTCGAAGGAACAGAGAAATTATCTTTTTTTGTATAAATTGACGCATCTTTTTCTGCCCAAACCGACCAATTTTTCCAGTTTTTTAATTCATCAACCTGATGAAAAACCATATCAGCAGAAGCATCAATAGCTATTTTACGTTCAATTTTTAGTGCTGATGGTAAAAAAAATGAGAAGAAGAATAAGAGTAGTATAAACCCAAGAAAAACAAGAGAAAATCGTTTCAGAAAACTCATAAAATGACAAATAATTTAAGGTTTATAAAAGTAATGTTTTAAGTTATTTATCCAAAAGATTGTTCTATTCATTTTACAAATGATTGGCGATTTTATGATTTTTTACTATATTGCTCTCCCTTTTCAAAAAAATTGATGCAAAACTTGCATAAAAATATACTCTTTTTAATGTTGCTTTTCGCAAGCCTTACTTCTGTTTTTGCAGAAAATAGTGATGAGGAAAACAACACAAAGAAAGATACGGTTAGTGCGCTAGTGATTACACCATCCAATCCAATGTACGATAATTTATCCAGCATGTCTGGAGATGAAATCATATCATTGATTGATTCATTATTAGATCAAAAAATGATTCCAAAAGGTTTACTGAAAGAGTTAAATGCTTATGTTGAAGAACGATTAACTGAACATGATTTTTATATTTCGTTAACTAATTTTTACGAAGACACCCCTATCCCTTCGAATTCGATGTACGACAATTGGGATACAGAACACATTTCACCATACGACGATGAGCTTTCTGCAAACGACACAAGTGTAATGTTAACACTTGTTGACATTGAAAATCTATGTGACTTTGTAATGCCCATACCCGATCCGGTTATCACTTCAAATTTCGGATATAGAGAAGGCAGGAGTCATAATGGAATTGATTTAGATTTGCAAGTTTGGGACCCAGTTGTTGCGTCGTTTGACGGCATGGTTAGAATAGCATTAAAACATCCTGGATACGGAAGAGTTGTTGTTATACGTCACTACAACGGATTGGAAACCCTATATGCACATTTACATCGATTAAAAGTACAACCAGGCGATATTGTTGAGGCTGGACAAGTTATTGGACTAGGAGGGAGTTCTGGTCGATCAACAGGTAGTCACCTGCATTACGAACTGCGTTTTAAAGGAAAACCACTGAACCCAAAACACCTTATTTCTTTTAAAGAAAACAAATTGATAAGTGATGCTGTTGAGCTTAAAAGACAAAAACATACTTTTGCAGCATTACCCGTTGGAGTTGAATACCATACCATTGAGCGTGGTGATTTTATGTTTAAAATTGCCAAACGATATGGTATAACTGTAAAAGAATTGTGCGATTTAAACGACATGAGAAAAAGTTCTGTTTTGCGAGTGGGTAAAACGTTAAGAATTAAATAACCACATGATTAACATTACCAACTACAACGAACACCCCACACGAAAAGCATATACCATTTTTCACTTTTTCAATAAAGAACGTGCCGATTATTTTGAACAACTTTTAATGGAACAAAACATTTGGTTTGAAGCTGATATTGACGAAACACCTGAAAAAACGACCTACTTTTTTGGGGTAAGAAACTCTAACTTAACTGATGTATACAAGATTAATTACTTGGTAAATGCAAAATTTAGGAAGCCATCAATTTCAAGCAAACCGCTTCGAATTATTATCTATTTAATAAGCTTAATTCTTTTAATACTAGGTATTTTAGGCTATCTTAAAACCTAAATCCTAATGTAAAAGTGATGTAATGATCACGTAAATCGGTACTCGCAAAATCATTATTTTCTGCAACTATAATGGTTTGACTGTTGTACATTTTTAAAGCATAAGCCACATCAAAATAATAATCGTCTTCTTTTATACCCAACCCAACCGAATAAGTTGAAGCATTTTGATTTCCAGAAAAGGCACTGTTAATAGGGTTTCCTTGATAACGATAACCTGCTCTAACTCTAAACGGATCTAACCTCCACTCAGAACCAACTCTTACATTTTGAGTAAGATTAAAGTTGTTTCTAATGTTTTGATTTTCGGTTGAAAAATCATAACCATCAGTACCCAAACTATTATCGCTATTTAATCGGGCAGTAGAATAATCTACCAATTCGTAATCGGCATTAATTACACCATACTCCCCTACAACAAAAGCTAAACCACTTATAAATCGATACGGAGTGGTTAACATATAATTGTAAGTGCCATTTGGCGTAGAATTATCGTAAGTAGTACCATTTTTCATTTCAGATTTGATTGTTGAATTATAACTATCGGTTAACCCATAAAGCGTAGGGGTATGAAATGCAACACCAACTCTTGCCCAATCGGTTACTTTATAAATCAACCCTAATTTCAAATTAAACCCAGCACCCGTAGTTTTAACATAATCGTGATAATTGAACGATTTAAAATCAGAAAGCGTATCATTATCGGCAACCGTTTCGGTGTAATTTTTATCGTACACATACCTTACTGTAGGTATTCCCATTGTAGCACCAACAAACAATTTATCGTTGTAATTTCCTCCAAACGTAAAAAAGATTTCTCCAGAACCACCTCTTGTCTCGTATCGAGTAGATTGAGCAATGTTCTTAGAATTTTGAAAAACATTATCATATTTTAATGAATCGGCCAATGTTGGGTTTACCAAATAGGTTTGATAAGCCATGTTTGAACTGAAAGGATATAAAGCCTCAATATCTCCATCGTAAGTACCCGAACCTTGATTCAATTCGTTGGTGTATTTCGTCAACATCGAAACGTCTGTAGTTCCTTTTGACGAAATACTTGTATTATAGTTTCCAGTTCTATTATAACCCATACCAAAACTTACGCTCTCCCAATTCCCGCTAGAACCAAAGTTTCCAACAATACCAATATTAGAAAAATGAAAATTTAATTTTCCATCACTCAAGGTATTTCCATCTTGCTTGGTATCCGTAAAATTATAATGAAATGCTGGGGTAAAAGAAAAATCTGAACTTTTATAAACCCCTATACCACCTGGATTAACACTTAACGAAGCCATATTTGCTCCCAAAGCACCAAACGAACCTCCCATTGCATTAAATCTTGCATCACCAAAAAACTCTAAGTTTGAATATCTTAATGCATCAAATTCGTTTTGTGCAACTGTAAATTGAATCAATCCAATAGTAGAAGCCAACAATAAACCTAACTTTTTCATCCTCTTTAATTTTTTTACCTATTCAATTATTATTTATCTTGGTCTTCTACCTCCAGAACCTCCGCTTCCACCTCCAGATGGAGCAGAACCTCCTCTGTTATAACTATTACCCGATGGTCGACTATACGAATTACTCGGTTTTGACTGACCATTATTATTTGGTTTACTATAAGTTGGAGGTGTTGTAGGGTTTGAATATGTTCTTGGTTTTGGAGGTACAACATTTGGTGTTCCTTCATTTCTTGGTTGTCTTGGCTGATTATAGGTCGGCTGACTAGAAGGTGTAGAAGGGTTTGTTGTTCTCGGCTTTGGAGGAATAACATTGGGTTCTGATGTTGTTCTTGGTGAAGGAGAAAAACTACCTGGTTCATTATTCATTCTAGGTTTAGGGTTTACACTCGGACCATCGGTCGAAGTTCTAGGAACAACCACAGGACTAGTTTGATTGTAAGGATTTGGACGCGGCTGAGATCCTCCTACATTCGGATTCCCTGTATTATTTCTAGGAGTGGAATTGATTTGACCAGCTCCATTTAATGTTCCGCCAGTTGCTCTTGGCCCATTAAGATTACCTGAATTATTATTTAATGTATTACCTCTAACAGCGGTTTCATACTTCTCTCCAAATGTTTTTGTTGGACCAACAGGTCTTGGTATACTATTTATGGTTGCCATTGACGAGCCACTTGGTCGTCCTCCACCACTACCATATCCTGCATAGCCTGAAGAACCTCCTCTATGTCCATAATAATGGCTATTTCTATCATAACTGTTGTAGTAATTTCCAGCATAGTAGCCATCCCAATAACCATGATTATATCCTGACCAATATGAATTTCCATACCAACCATAAGGTCTGTTCCAACCCCATCCCATCGTATTCCAGCCCCAGCTAGTGTACCAACCACCCCACGACCAGCCTACATTCCAACCCCATGGGCGAGGATACCACCAACCATAACTGGTATATACACTTACTCCATAATTGTATGGATTGTAATCGTACCAATAATAATTGGTATAACAGTTATCGTAATAACCATACCCAGCATAAGGTCTATGGAATCTTCTTATACGAGAAGAATATTCATAATCATAATATTCATTGTTGTAGTCATAGTTATCACCATTGTAATAATTATTAGTAATTCTAGTATTACCATTTTCATCTTCAAAATACGTGGTAGAATCGGTAATACCCATACGTTGATTGTATTGAGCTTCTTTTTCGGTTTGTTTCTTATCATAATAATAATCGGTAGCCGTAGAATATTGGCTATCGTTTATTTTTTCATCCACAGGCGAAATGGTTACTTCTTTTGATTTTTTCTTTTTAGAAGGGTAAAAATCATCTTGTGCAGAAACGTTACTTATAGCAGCTATCAGCGCTATTGGAAGTATTATTTTTATCATCTTTTTCATATTAAATCCTCCTCTAAATTTTACTATTGGACATTTGTTAATGAAATGTTAAATTCATTCGTGATTAGTAAAAAGACAAATATCATGCCATAACTATTGTAAAAAAGTGGCAAAAATGAATACAGCATTTACAAAAACATCAAAAACTACATTGGTAATGAATGCAGCTCGCTCTCTTCTATCTCTCTTTTCCTCTTGAGTTTCTTCGTGTACTTCCTCTTCCTTAACCGCATCAACTGCATATTTCTTGTTATCATAAACTACACTTCTATTTTCAACATCATAATAATCTTCGGCAGTAGAATAAGAGCCAAAATCAACACTATCTGTTTTAACAACAGCATTTTCTGCTTCTTTTTTATTACTATAAAACTCATCTTGAGCCAAGATATTATTACTAATAATTGAAAAAAAAGTAAGAAGGAAATAAATTAGAATTGTTTTCATATCGGACCAATTTTTAGGTAAAATTCACTTAATTTTACCGACTTATTAAACAGTTGATTAAAGCTAAGTTAATCAATTATTATACCCAAAATAAATGGCAAAAGATTTTACAACAAGAAAAGAAGATTATTCGCAATGGTATAACGAATTAGTAGTTAAAGCTGATTTAGCAGAACACTCTGCTGTTAGAGGGTGTATGGTTATTAAACCTTATGGTTATGCCATTTGGGAAAAAATCCAAGCACAGTTAGATAAAATGTTTAAAGAAACAGGTCATGTTAATGCTTATTTTCCACTTTTTATTCCAAAATCGTATTTAAGTAAAGAGGCCGACCATGTTGAAGGTTTTGCTAAAGAATGTGCTGTTGTTACTCATTACCGCTTAAAAAACGCTGAAGATGGCAGTGGTGTAGTTGTTGACCCAGATGCAAAATTAGAAGAAGAATTAATTATCAGACCAACATCAGAAACCATTATTTGGAATACATACAGAGGTTGGATTCAATCATACAGAGATTTACCATTGTTAATTAACCAATGGGCAAATGTGGTGCGTTGGGAAATGCGTACACGCTTGTTTTTAAGAACAGCCGAATTTCTTTGGCAAGAAGGACATACAGCTCATGCCACACAACAAGAAGCAATTGAAGAAGCTGAAAAAATGTTGGAAGTTTACGCCACTTTTGTAGAAAATTTTATGGCTATTCCTGTATTAAAAGGAGTAAAAACCAAAAACGAACGTTTTGCTGGTGCTCTAGAAACGTATTGTATTGAAGCATTAATGCAAGACGGAAAAGCTTTACAAGCAGGAACATCACACTTTTTAGGTCAGAATTTTGCTAAAGCTTTTGATGTAAAATTTGCGACAAAAGAAGGAACACAAGAATACGTTTGGGCAACCTCTTGGGGAGTTTCAACTCGTTTAATGGGAGCATTAATTATGGTGCATTCAGATGATGAAGGCTTAGTATTACCTCCAAATTTAGCTCCAATACAAGTTGTTATTGTTCCTATATACAAAGGCGAAGAGCAATTGGCTGAAATTTCAGTTCACGCATTAAAAATGAAAGCTGCACTTGAAGCAAAAGGCATTTCTGTAAAATTTGACGATAGAGATACACACAAACCTGGTTTTAAATTTGCGGAATACGAATTTAAAGGTGTTCCTGTTCGAATTGCAATTGGACCAAGAGACATTGAAAATGGCACTGTTGAAGTAGCCAGAAGAGACACTAAAGAAAAAGAAGTTTTACAACAACAAGATATTGCTATTAAAATTGAACACTTGTTACAAAACATTCAAGCTAACTTGTATCAAAAAGCCATTGATTTTAGAGAAGAAAACACCAATAAGGCGGATAGCTGGGAAGAGTTTGAAAAACTATTGGATAAAGGAGGGTTTGTTTTAGCACACTGGGATGGAACACCCGAAACTGAAGACAAGATAAAAGAAATGACTAAAGCAACAATAAGGTGCGTTCCTTTAAACAACAAACAAGAATCAGGAAAATGTATTTTAACTAACAATCCATCAACTCAACGCGTAGTGTTTGCGAGAGCGTACTAACCAAAATTTAAACCATGTCAACATCTTCTAAAAACCAAATTATTGAAGTTTTAAAACGCAAAGCCAGTTTAAAGCAAAGCGTTTTTAGAAAAACCATTGATGTTTTTAACGATTTTAAAACCGAAGCAGAAAAATTAGCCGAAGAATTAAAATCGGACATGGAAAAAATTGATAAACATGTAGTTATAGAGTTTCAAGTTAAAGGCGATTTTGAATTTCACATTAAATTTGGTGGCGATATATTGGTCTTTTACATGCACACCAACGTGTTCGATTTCCCTAAAAACCACAACATTTGGGACAACTCTTATGTAAAAGAAGACGAGTTACGAGCTTATTGTGGCATGATAAACATTTACAATTTTTTGGCCGACTCTATGAAATACAACAGAGTTAATGACGTGGGTTATTTGGTTGGACGATTTTTTGTAAACAACGATTTACACTACTTTGTTGAGGGAAAAAAACAAATGGGAATTTTATTCAACGATTTTATAAATGAAACCATTAATCCAAAAAAAGTAAGAGCAATTATCGAAACATCTATACTTTATTCGTTAGACTTTGATTTGTTAACCCCGCCCTACAATAACATGAGAGAAGTGAGCGTAATGGATATTATTGAGGTAACCAATGCCATGAAAATAAAAACTGGAAAACGTTTAGGCTTTAAGTTTCAAACAGATAGCGATAATTTCGAATAAATTATTTGAAATTTATTTGCAGACAAAAGAAAAAAATATACATTTGCACTCCTAAATTTATAGGATCATAAATTAGGCCCGTTCGTCTAGGGGTTAGGACGCCAGGTTTTCATCCTGGAAACAGGGGTTCGATTCCCCTACGGGCTGCAAAAGATAAAAACCACTTCGATTTAATGAAGTGGTTTTTTATTTAAAAATAAAAACTGAAATTGTTTGGATATTGTAAAAAATTCATACATTTGCAGTCCTTAAAAAATTAAGTATAATTTAAGATTTAAACATTATGGCTAATCACAAGTCGTCAATCAAAAGAATAAGACAAACTATTGCGAAAACTTTACGTAATAAATATCAACATAAATCAACGCGTAATGCAGTTAGAGATTTAAGAAAATCTACTGATAAAAAAGAAGCTGCTGCTATGTTGCCAAAAGTATCTTCAATGCTTGATAAATTAGCTAAAAGAAACATTATTCATAGAAATAAAGCTGCAAACTTAAAGTCTAGTTTAACTAAACATGTTGCAGGTTTATAATTTATTATAATCGCATTTTAAAAAGACTCCCGATAGCTATCGGGAGTCTTTTTTTTTTGAAATAACCCCACTTAAAAAATAGTTAAGCCCAACTATACCGCAAACAACTAGCTTTTCGGAAAACAATTAAAACTTTAGTTTCGGCATTACTCAACCTAATCAGCTTTTCTCCCGAAAAGCCATTAAGTTTGAGTATATTTTCTAACTTTGAATAAAATAAACAACCATGATAAGAGTAGCGATAAACGGTTTTGGAAGAATAGGAAGAGTTTTTACTCGTGCCTTAGAAAACCACCCAGCCATTAATTTAATTGCCATAAACGATTTAGCCGACACAGCTACTATGGCTCATTTAATTAAGTATGACTCGGTACACGGCAGATTTCATGGGACGGTTGACCACACCGAAACCGAAGTAATTTTAAACGGAACTCCTATAAAAGCTTTTCATGAAAAAGACCCTGCTAATTTACCTTGGGCTGATTTAAACATTGATTTTGTAGTTGAATGTACAGGCTTCTTTTTAACCAGAGAACTGGCTCAAAAACACATAACCGCAGGAGCTAAAAAAGTGATTATTTCTGCTCCAGCTAAAGATGCCGACATAAAAACAGTGGTACTTGGTGTTAACGAATCTATTTTAAACGATACCGACACCATTATTTCCAACGCTTCTTGTACTACCAATGCGGTTTCGCCAATGATAAAGATATTAAGCGAAATTGCCGAAATAGAAACCATTTACATTTCTACCATACACTCTTACACCAACGACCAACGTTTACACGATGCTCCACACAAAGATTTACGTAGAGCAAGAGCTGGCGCGTTATCAATTGTTCCAACCACTACAGGAGCTGCAAAAGCTATCACCAAGATTTTTCCAGAATTAAAAGGAAAAGTAGAAGGAGGAGCTATTCGTGTTCCTGTACCAGATGGTTCGTTAATTGACATTTGTGCGGTAATAAAAAATAACATTACCGTAGAGCAAATTAATGCTGCCTTTAAAAAAGCTGCTAACAACCAATTAAAAGGTATTTTAGAATACACCGAAGATGAAATTGTTTCAATTGATATAGTAGGCAACTCACACTCGTGTATTTTCGATGCTCAGCTAACCACAGTTATCGGAAACATGGTAAAAATTGTAGGCTGGTACGACAACGAAGCTGGCTACTCCAACCGTTTAATTGATTTGATTGAGAAGATTAGTAAGTAAGTTTTTTCTTACATTTGATAAGTTTTTCCTTCAAAAAATATTCAATTGTATGAGATATATTCTTGTCTTACTTGTATCCTTATTGCCATTAAGATTTAGCGCTCAAATTATTACTGCTGGACAACAATTAATAAATGGCTATTACTTTGATATTATTCCTGATACAGTTTGTAATAGCGGAGGTAGTCCTTTTGGATTTCAGAAAATATATAACATTGATTTGAATGACGATGGAATAATTGATTTTGAGATAAATCCATTAGATGGTAGTGGTCAAAATGGTGCATACAAAAGATGTGCTATTATACCAAAAAACAGCAATGAGATAGCACTATCATTAACATTAGACTCATGTTTTGGAAATCCGAGCATGTATCCTACCCCACCTCATCTTGCTTACACCTATAAGTTAGCTCATGGATTTGCAATGAATGACACAATTAATATATTTGGAAATTGGATTGATTCAACTGCCCTTCTAAGCTATAATCATTGGGTTATTGCCAGCTTTAATTGTAGTGGTGGTAATTTTTACGATAACTCAAAATATATTGGAGTTAGAGTATTTCATAATCAAGACACTTTATACGGCTGGATAAAAATCAAAGATTTAACATCTACTTCGGTTACAATTGAAGAATTTGCTTGTAATATTAATTCTACTTCAATACAAGAAAATAAGTCTAGTTATTTTCTTGTATACCCAAACCCTACAACTACTCATATTACAATAGAATTCAAACAATTGTTTCAACAAATTTATATTTCAATACTAAGCATTAAAGGTCAAGAAATTAAAAAATTCGATTTTTCATCAAAATCAAAATTTGATTTAGATTTAAGTGAATTAACTAATGGAATATACTATGTTAAAGTAAATAACGGTGATTCTGTATTTTTTACAAAAATCATAAAAGAATAATTCTAAATTTATTATCATTAAAAAAATTTCACTTTTCAAACCCAACACTCTTTAAATCTTCCCAAAAATTGGGGTACGATTTAACCACTACATTTTCATCTTCAATAGTTATAGGGTAAAGCAACCCCAACGGAGCAAATGCCATCGCCATACGGTGGTCGTCGTAGGTTTTAATACTCGTCATTGCGAGACACGAAGCAATCGTATTATCACGAGCAGATTGCTTCTCTCCACTACGTTCCGTTCGCAATGACGGTAAAATAATTAAATCATCTCCTTCAACCTCAACGCAATAATTTAGTTTCGTTAACTCCGTTTGCAATGCGGCAATTCGGTCGGTTTCTTTTATACGCAAGGTATGTAACCCAGTAAATTTTGCAGGCACATTTAACGCAGCACAAGTTACAGCAACAGTTTGAGCAATATCGGGGCATTCGGTAAAATCAAGAACAAAGTTAGAAGTTGGAAGTTGGAAGTTGGAAGCTTTAGTTAGTCGTATTCCGTTTTTAATAAACTCGGTGTTAACTCCAAATTGCTCGTATATTTTTTGTACCACGGCATCGCCCTGCAAACTGTTTTGTTGTAATCCGTACAATGTTACATCAGCTTTATCAGCCAAAGCCACCATACCATACCAATACGATGCAGCACTCCAGTCAGCTTCTATAAAAAAATCTTTAGCGATATATTTTCCAGATTTTATTTCCATCCCTGTACTATTCCAAATCAATTCCGCACCAAAGTAACGCATAATTTGAGCCGTCATTTCCAAGTAAGGTTTTGAGGTAATATCTCCTAAAAACGTTATGTTTAAGCCTTTTTCTAAATACGGTGCAACAAGCATTAATGCCGAAATATACTGACTACTTACCGAACCATCAATTTCAATGCTACCTCCAGCAAGTTTTTTACCCTTTATCTGCAATGGCGGATAACCTTCATTTTTTAAATAAGTAATGTCTGCACCAAGTGTTTTAAGTGCACCAACCAAAATTTTAATTGGTCGTTCTTGCATACGCTCCGAACCAGTTAGCGCAAATTCACCTTCTTTAATTGCTAAAAAAGCAGTTAAAAAACGCATAACTGTTCCAGCGTGTCCAACATCAAAAATGATGTTATCGTTAGAAAGTAACTTTAATAAGGTTTGGGTATCTTTTGCTTCAGCTAAATTTTTTATTTCAAAATTTAATCCACTCAACACTTTTATCATTAACACTCTATTGCTAATGCTTTTCGATGAAGTAAGCTCAATGTTTCCAGTTAAAATTTTACTATTATGAGAAAGTGTTATAGCCAAAACAATTTACTGATATATGGTATTATAAAAATGTAGCGATTCAATAATTAAATCGGTGTCTACTTTATGATCGAAAGTACCTTCCCCTATACTTTTTATTAAGGTAAAATTCACATTCGATTTACTGTTTTTCTTGTCGTTTTTCATCAATTCCAACATCACATGAAATTCTTCCAATTTCAACGTTGGTAATTTATAAAATTTGGCAAAAGTTGCCGTAATATCGTTCAATTCAGTTTCAGTCAACCCATTTATTTTGTGAGAAATAAACGCTTCGCAAATCATACCTATGGCAATGGCTTCGCCGTGTAACAAGGGCAAATCGTCGCCACTTAAATAATGAGTTTCTACGGCATGTCCAACGGTATGACCAAAATTCAAGATTTTACGCTCTCCTTTCTCTTTTGGGTCGTTTAACACAATGTTGTTTTTTATCTCTACCGATTGTGTAATTAATTTCGACCAAAAAGCGGCATCAGAAAGCATTCCTTTTTTCAATTTACTCCAATAATCAGCATCAGCAATTAAAGCATGCTTTAAAGCTTCAGCATAACCCGACATCATTTGTCGTTTATCTAATGTTTTTAAAAAATCAGGATAAATAAATACGGCTTTAGGTTCGTTAAAAACACCCACCATATTTTTCAGCCCATCTAAATCAACTCCTACTTTACCCCCAACTGAAGCATCTATTTGCGATAACAATGTAGTAGGAATATTGATAAAATCAATTCCTCTTTTATATGTAGAGGCAACAAAACCGCCCATATCGGTAATTACACCTCCACCTAAATTAATCAACAAAGCATTTCTATCAGCTTTGTAATCTGCAAGGGTTTTCCATAACTGATAACAAATGTCAATGGTTTTGTTTTCTTCACCACTTTCAATTTCAATAATTTCAGCTTTTTCGAGTGGTTTTACTTGTGCAATCAATTGAGTAGCACAACTGTTCAGCGTGTTTTCATCAACCAACAAAAACAGTTTCGATTTTTGGTAAGATACTAAGTATTCGTTCAACAACAATAACACATCGTTTCCAATAAAAATTTCGGAGTTAAGTGTTTTATATGTTTTAATACTTTTAGGCATTCTTTAAGTTTAATTTATTCGTAAAAATACCACTTTTAAGGTAAGTGAAACCAAAAAAATCTTCTACTTTCGCATAATATTTTACACTTTTGGCATATGGTAAATTTTGACGACACCGAAGTAGCCTTTAAAGGCAAAAATCAAGCTGATTTAAACCGAAGCTATTGGTTGTTTAAAATAATCAGTTGGAGTTGGTTGATTAAAATGGGTCCAACCATGTTAAAAATATTAATGCCTCTCCGCTTTCCTATTCCAGTCATAAAATCAACCATTTACAAACAATTTTGTGGAGGAGAAACCATTAACGAATGCGACGAAACCATTAATAATCTTGGAAAAAACAATGTTAAAACCATTTTAGATTATTCGGTTGAAGGCAAAGAAAGTGAAACCGACTTTGATGCGAACGTATTAGAAACTATTGCAACGGTTAACAAAGCAAAAACCACTAAACTGATTCCATTTTCTGTGTTTAAAGTAACTGGTTTTGCAAGATTTGCTTTGCTCGAAAAAATAAATGCTAATCAAGATTTAACCCCAACAGAAACGGCAGAATTTGAAAGAGTAAAAGCTCGAATTGACAAAATGTGTGGTGCTGCATCAGCTGCTGGAATTCCAATTTTTATTGATGCAGAAGAAACTTGGATTCAAAACACCATTGACGATATTGCAATGGATATGATGAGAAAATACAACAAAGAAAAGGCAGTTGTATTCAACACCATCCAATTGTATCGTTGGGATAGATTGGACTATCTTAAAGCCGTAACTAAAATTGCCGAGCAAGAAAATTTCTTTATTGGAATGAAATTAGTTAGAGGTGCATACATTGAAAAAGAAAGAGAACGAGCCGCCGAAAAAGGCTACAAAGACCCTATGCAACCTGACAAAGCAAGTACCGATAAAGATTTTAATGCCGCTTTAAAATATTGTGTTGAAAACATTAATAGAATTGCATTTTGCTGTGGTTCGCATAACGAAAATAGCACACAAATTTTAATTGATTTAATGCAAGAACACCATATTGCATTAGACGACCAACGAGTATATTTTGCTCAATTATTAGGCATGAGCGACCACATCAGCATGAATTTAGCACAAAAAGGTTATAACGTAACAAAATATGTTCCTTATGGTCCCGTTAAAGATGTAATACCTTACTTAATTCGAAGAGCAGAAGAAAACACTTCGATTGCTGGACAAACTGGACGTGAATTATCATTAATTTTAAAAGAAAAAGAACGTAGAGAAATGTTTCCAGCAATTATAAAAAAATAAGATGCAAAAACTAAAACTTCTCGGCTTATCTATTTTAAGTGGTTTACTGATGGGCATTTCTTGGCCTGAAACTGGAAACTTAGCACCTTTATTTTTTGTGGCTTTAATTCCTTTACTTTATGTAGAATACCACCTATTTCAAAACAAAGCAAAATCGATAACGGTTTTTGGCTATGCCTACTTAGCCTTTTTGGTTTTTAACACTTTTTCTACCTGGTGGATTTGGTATGCCTCAGAAGCAGGAATGGTTATGGCAGAAGTGTTAAATTCACTTTTTATGGCAACCATATTTATGTGGTTTCACAACATTAAAAAAAGGTTAGGAACAAACAAAGGCTATTTTGCTTTAATCGTAATGTGGTTAGGCTTTGAATGGCTGCACTACAATTGGGATTTATCTCACCCGTGGTCAACCTTTGGAAATACTTTTGCCAATTACACCAATTTAATCCAATGGTACGAATACACTGGAGCATTGGGTGGTAGCTTATGGATTTTGTTGGTAAACATTTTGGTTTTTAACCTATTCCGTAAAATTGTTTTATTAGGCAACAAATGGAAGGAGGAAGTAAAGTTAATACTCATTTTAGCTCTTTTAATTATTGTGCCAATTGTAGCATCATTAATTATTGGAAGTAATTATACCGAAGCCGAAAACCCAATTGAAGTCGTGGTTATACAACCAAACATCGACCCATACAAAGATAAATTTGGAGGTATGTCGGAAGCACAACAGGTAGATAGGATTTTATCGTTAGCAAAACAAAAAATGACGACGACCACCGATTTCGTGGTTGCTCCTGAAACTGCCATACCTAGAGGTTGCTTAGAAATTGAATTAGAAGATAATTATGGTGTAATTGAAGCCAAAAGACTTCTAACTGATTTCCCAAAAAGCAAATTAATAATTGGTGCTAACACTTACATCGATTACGCTAAAAGTAATGAAAAACCTACGGCAACTGCTCGACCTGATGAACAAACGGGTGGATGGTACGATGCTTTTAATACTGCTTTACAAATTAAACCCTACGAAGAAATAAAAATTTACCATAAATCGAAATTAGTGTTGGGTGTAGAAAAATTACCCTTTGCCAGAATTCTAGCTCCATTCGAAAAATATGCAATCAATTTGGGTGGTACCATGGGTAGTTTGGGCGTAGAAAAAGAAGCCAAGATTTTTGAAAATGAAACTGCTAAAATTGCTCCTGTTATTTGTTACGAGTCTATTTATGGCGAATACGTAACCGACTATATTACAAAGGGTGCTAATGTTATTTTTATTATTACCAACGATGGTTGGTGGGAAGATACTCCTGGTTATAAACAACATTTAGCATATGCGAAAATGAGGGCTATTGAAACCCGAAGAAGCATTGCAAGAAGTGCAAATACTGGTATTTCATGTTTTATCAATCAAAAAGGAGAAATTTTACAAGCTACCAAATGGTGGGAACAAGCTGTTATTTCAGGAAAAATTAACCTAAACAGTGAGTTAACCTTCTACTCCAAACATGGTGATTATATTGGTAGAGTTTCAGCCTTTATTGGTGCTTTGTTAATTTTCTGGAGTTTGTCGTTGTACTTCAAACAAAAATTCGTTTAATTTTTTAAGATAATGATTTAAGTCATAAACTACATGAAGAGTATTACTTTTCTTTGCGTTATATTTTATAATACATAGCGTAAAAAAATGCTTCGCTTAAACATCATAACTAGTTTCTGTTGCATGGTAGCATTTTTGTTTTTTTGCACCAACAATTTAGTTGCTCAAGATACCACACATTTTAAAGAGTTCAATGTTGATTTAGAGTTTAGACCACGTGCAGAATACCGCGATGGTTACAAACAATTAAAAAACGATACTACAAGTCCTTCTTATTTTGTAAACCAACGAACTCGATTAAATATTACGTATCAAACCGACAAATTAATTTTTCATACTTCTTTACAAGATATTCGACTTTATGGTCAAACAGGGCAATTTTCAAGTTCAGGAAGTATCGGAGTTTTTGAAACTTATATCGAACCCATTCTATCGAAAACTACTTCTATTAGAATTGGTCGCCAAAAATTAGATTTAGACAACAACCGCTTATTTTCTCCAGCAGATTGGTCACAACAAAGCAGGGCTCATGAAGGTATTCGTTTCATCTATAAAAATAAAAAAGTGCTTTCGGAAATATTGGGTGCTTTTAGTCAAAGTAACGAAAACGTTTTTCAAACCAACTATTCTCCAATGGGCTTTAACAACTACAAAATGTTGGGTGTGCATCATCTAAAATGGCAAGTAAGCGAAAAAACTACATTAACGACGATAAACGCTACGGATGGTTTTGAGCATAAAACAAATCAACAAGTGCTTTTTTTAAGAGCGACAAGTGGTGGACGAATAGAATTTAAAACCAATAAGTTTTATGCAACCATTTCAGGTTATTACCAATACGGGAATACACCTAACGGAGTAAAATTATCGGCATTTTACGTTCAACCAGAAATAAAGTACAAGCCTTCAGAAAAGTTAACCACATGGCTTGGTGCTGAACTATTAAGTGGTGATGATGCTTCCAAAAAAAGCAAGGTCTCTAATTCGTTTGAGCCATTGTATGGTGTAGCGCATCGATTTATGGGGCGAATGGATTATTTTACTTCCTTTCCTAAAGACGTTAAAAATGGTGGATTAATCAATCCATACCTATTTATTCAATACGCTTTCAGTAAAAAATGCTCTATTAAAAACGATGCTCACTTATTTTACACTCAAAATAATGTTTTAGATAAAAACAACAACATCATCCATCCATTTTTAGCCTTTGAAAACGATATCTCCATAAAATATAAGTTTAACGAGTTTACCACGCTCGACGGTGGATTTGCTTTTATGCTTGCTGAAAAAAGTATGGAAACAATAAAAGGAGGGAATAGTTCCTTAACACCAACGTGGGCATTTATCATGATAACGTTTAAACCAGAACTGTTTCACTACAAAAGCAAACAGTAGTAATTGGTTATATAGAAAACAGCTTGATACAAGCCGTAAGCAATACGAAAGCTAGCAAATATCGTAGAATCTTGTTGTTGAATTTCTTACTACCTAAATACCCACCAAGAAAACCTCCTACTACTGCAATAGCTACTAAAATTAATGCTTGAGCATCGATATGTACTCCACTACTAAACTGACCTGCTAGCCCAGCTGCAGAATTTACCCAAATAAATAACGCTGAAACAGCAGCAGCTTCTTTCATATTTCCCCATTTCATTAACAAGATAACAGGGCTTAAAATAATTCCTCCACCAATGCCAATTAATCCTGAAAAGAAACCAATAGAACCACCCACACTTAATCCTTGCCAAATTTTTATTTCCTTCGTTTCATTCGTTTCTTTTCCAAAAACATTTAACATCTTTAAAATTGCAAAAACCAACAGCACTCCCAATATTTTTTTATACAACGAAGCATCAATTTCTATCATACCACCTACAAAAGCCAGGGGAATTGAAGTTATAGCAAAAGAGAAAAACAATTTTTTATTAAAATGACCCGATTTTGCATAATGCAGAAACGATATTCCTGCAACGAATAAATTTAAGACCAATGCTGTTGGTTTCATTGTTTCAGGTGCAAACCCAAATAATGCCATTAATGCCAAATATCCACTTGCCCCACCATGTCCGACAGCAGCATACATAAATGCCACCAAAGGCAAAATCATCAAGAAAATCCAAATGTTTTCAATCTCAAACAGATTCATACTTATTATTTAAAACGTTAACTGTAAAAAAATAAACCTATTTGGTTATATTTTCAAACATATAACGAAAGTACTTTTCTAGAAGTAATTAAAACATGATTTAAATCAATGTCGAAAAATATTTTTAATTGATTATTTGAAAAGTTGGTGCAACCTCATCTTTCTTTTCAATACTTTTAAATGTAACTATTCCACAATCTAAATACGCCTTATACTCCTTTTCATCGTCCATATAACCAATAGGGTTTGCCAACAACTCACCATCTGGCGAAAGCATTACATAATACGGTTGAGAATTATTATTGAATACATGGGTTTGAAAAGTAGCCCATTTGTTTCCAATGGTTTTGATGGTTTTCTTTTTAACAATTCCGTTAGCATCAAATTCAAAAACACCTTGTTCATTCTCTGGTAATTTAACTTTGTCATCTACATAAAGTGAAACCAACACAAAATCGTTTTTCAGTCTTTCTTTTATTTCAGCAACTGTCCAAACGCTTTCCTCCATTTTACGACAATTTACACAAGCCCAACCTGTAAAATCGATAAGTAATGGCTTGTTTGTTCGTTTGGATTCAGCCAATGCTTCATTAAAATCAGTAAACTCTGCATGGAATGTTTCATTTTCGTACCAACTGTAAAATGCTGGTGGTGGAAATCCACTCAAAAAGTTATGGCTCCATGGTGAACTTTTAAAAATACCAGTTGAGATGTAAATAGTAAACAGCACAATTATTGTGGTAAAAATAATTCTAAATCGTGAAAACTTGATAATTGGCGAATCATGTGGGAACTTTAAGATGCCTAACAAATATAGTGTTAACCCTACTCCTATTATTGTCCAAATTAAAAAGAATGTTTCACGTTGTATTAAACCCCATTGCATTACTAAATCGGCATTTGATAAGAATTTTAATGCCAATGCTAGTTCGATAAATCCTAAAACAACCTTAACAGAATTTAACCAACCTCCAGATTGAGGCAAGTTTTTCATGATACTAGGAAAAGCAGCAAACAAAGCAAAAGGCAAACCTAAAGCTACTCCAAACCCACTCATGGCTGCTGTAATTGGCCAAGGTCCATTTTTTAGTGAATTTCCTAGTACCGTTCCTAAAATCGGTCCTGTACAAGAAAATGAAACCAATGCTAATGTTAATGCCATAAAAAAGATACCCAATATACCACCAACATCCGATGCTGAATCAGCCTTATTGGTTAGCTTACTTGGCAAAGTAATTTCGAAAAATCCAAAAAATGAAATTGAGAAGATTAAAAATACAGCGAAGAAAATCACGTTCAACCACACGCTGGTAGCTATTTCATTTAATACCTCTGGGTCGGTGTTAAAATGAAATGGAACGCTCAATACCGCGTAAATTAAAAAGATGAAAAAACCATATAAAACAGCTCGACCCAAACCTTTCTTTCCGTCTTTACCACCTTTGGTAAAAAAGCTTACTGTCAAAGGAATCATCGGAAAAACACAAGGAGTTAGCAAAGCTATTAAACCTCCAATAAATCCAAAAAGAAACACTAACCAAACATTGCTTATTTCCTTTTTCTCACCGCAATCACTCAGGGGTTCGTCTATCTTCATATTGGGTAATTGAGGGATAATTTTGGAAACATCTCCTGCAACTCCAATTTCAGCATTACTGATTGAAGCACCATTCATGGCAAAATCTAAGTCAACAATTTCGGGAGGCAGACACATTTCTGCATTACAAACCATCGATTCAAGAGTTCCTTCAATTCTAAATGGAGCGTTATTTTTAATTTTTATTTTTTGTGTAAATATAGCTTCCACTTCATGATAGTTTAAATCCATATTAAAATTTGGATCAAACTCGGTTTTATATTTTCCTTCTGTAGGTTTACCAACTAATTCATAATTATCAGAAGGAGCAAACACAATTGTAGTTGCTATTGGTCCATCATTGCTTGGAAGTTCAATTGCATATAAATGCCACCCTCTCTCTATAGTAGCTTTTATAACTAATTCAGCTTCTGTTTCGTTTATTTTTTTAGTCTCGTACGACCAAGCAACGGGATCGTAAATTTGTGCTTGCAGACTAAATAGTGATAATACAAAAACAACTAAAACTGTGAGAGATTTTTTTAGGAAATTGAACTTCATACTTAAATTTTTATCGATTGTAAAGTTAATGATTCTGATTGCAGTTAAATCATCTTTTTAAATGGCTTTTGTTAATAGACGTTAAAAACTTACTTCCTGACAATCGTTCAATTTGAATTTTCTTTTTAAAAGATAGGTAAAGAGATAAAAGAAAGGTGTATCCAATAAAGCAACCAACACTTTAAATAAGAAACCACTTATTAAGAGTGTTCCAAACATATCCCATTTAATGGCATTAAAAGAACACAACAACAGTAAAACTACACAGGTATCGACAAATTGAGAAGTAATGGTGGAAAAGTTGTTTCTTATCCACAAATGTTTTCCGTTGGTAAGTTGTTTTAAATAATGAAATATTTGAATGTCGATAAATTGAGCAAACAAATATGCCAGCATCGATGCTGCAACTGCAACTCCAGTTAACCCAAACACATTATTAAAAACATTATCATTTACTGGCGACCAACTCGTTGCAGGAACAAGGGAAGAAATAATCACGACTAACATTACTACAACTGAAGCTATTAACCCAACTTTTACAACTTGATTTGCTCGTTGCTTCCCATATATTTCAGAAATTAAGTCGGTAACTAAAAAAGTGAGCGGATAAGGTATTAATCCTACCGATAACTCAAAATTAAAAAGTCCCATTGGGTTCCAACTAAAAAATTTCTGAAAAATTAAATTACACGAAACCAACAAGGCAATAAATAATCCTGCTAAAAGAAAGTAATAGAATTCGGCAGAAGATTTTAGTTTGCTCATAAAACAAAAATAAGCTAAAAATGAAAAACCTCGCAATGGGAGGTTTTTCATTTGACTATACTTATCTTATTTCTAATAAAATTTGATTTCATGTATTCTTCTAGTCGGAAGAATAATCGTCTGTTTTAACAGAATATTCTTGTCAGTTACTCCCCAAATGGTAGTTTCTACCGACTTTAAGCCTTCGTTATCTTCAAACAATATTTTTACCTTTCCTTTGTAAGCATTACCAAGTTTTAAGGCTTTGTCTAAAGCTGCTTTCAACTCTTTTTGCTTTTCTGCATCTTTCAACACTTCTTCTTTTGGAAAAACCAATTTAGCGATATCTTCTTTCTCCACAATTTGTGGAACATGAGTAGTAGTTGAGTTCATAGCAAAATTTTTAGGAGTTAAACAATGTTAGTTGAACGCTACAAATCAACAAATGGTTACATTCTTTTAAGAAAAATTAGAAAGATGTTATTTTTCGAAATTCCCAACTTCTAACATAAGCTGCTCAATTTCTGCAATCTCGCGAGGTGCTTTTTCCGATAAATTAATAGGTTCACCATCGGTAATTAAAATATCATCTTCAATTCTAACACCAATGTTCCACCATTTCTTATCACATTTAGATCCTGCTGGAATATAAATTCCTGGCTCAACAGTTATAACATTACCCGACTGCAAGGAACCGAACAAACCTGCGTCATGTACATCTAATCCCAAATAATGAGATGTTCCGTGCATAAAATATTCTTTTACTTTATAAGCTTTATCAATAATACCCAGCTCAACTAATTTTGCAGCAATAATTTTTGTTGCAGCATCGTGCGGGTCCCAAAACTTATTTCCTTTTTTGCACTGAGCAATACCTGCCTTTTGAGCCTCTAACACAATATTGTAAATAATTTTTTGTTCTTCCGAAAACTTTCCATTTACTGGCAAAGTCCGTGTAACATCTGCCGTATAACCATGATACTCTGCCCCTATATCAGAAACCAACAAATCGTTTTTCTCCAAAGGTTTTCTGTTACTTGTATAATGTAACACACAAGTATTTTCACCTGCACCCATTATAGTAGGAAAACCCGGGTATTCAGCTCCATTGGTTTTAAAAATATACTCTACAATAGCCTGAGATTGATACTCCTTCATTGTTGGAGTTAATGATTTCATCAATTCAATTTGGGCTTCGCAGGTAATGTCAATGGCTTTTTTTAATAAAACCAACTCTTCGCCTTGCTTTACTTGACGTAGTTGAGGCAGAAACTGATTATTGATTTGATTTTTTTCTAATTTCTCTAAACACTTCTCCGTTTTTGAATGAAACGATTGAATCAAACTGTACAAATCTTCTTTGTTAAATTTATTTTTTAATTCATGGTGAATTTCACCAACTAAAATTTTATCGAAGGTTGCAAACTCAGCACTAAACTTATTAAAATCAGCAGCATCTAAAGCCGATTTTATTCCCAAATAAGATATTGCACGTTCCGCGCCTAATCTTTTTCCAGTCCAAACTTCATCTAATTTATTTCTGCTTTGTAAAAACAGAATCTCGTCTGTTTTCATTCCATCGCCAAACTCTTGTACATCTTTAAAAATTAATATCATTGCATTTGGCTCTCGCAAGCCTGTCAAGTAATAGAAATTGGGGTCTTGATGGTATTGAAAATCAACATCGTTAGAACGATTTTGAATGGGATTGGCAAACAACACCGCAACAGAATTTGGAGGCATTAGTTTTCTCAACTCATTCCTGTTTCTTTCAAAAAATGAAGTTGGCAATAAATCATTATCGTATTCAATCAAAGCAACATGCTCTGTCGATTGTTTTAAATCAATCACCTTTTCTTGAGCAACAAGCCCAGAAAAAGACACTCCAAGCAATAAACAATATAAAATTGATTTGTACATCTATAAACAAAAAAAACGTTGCTACTAAAGTAACAACGTTTATACCAATAATAAAATTATATCTTATTTTATGCTAAAAAACCTTTTGTTTTTGCTTCTTTTAAACAAGCAGAGATACCTTTTTTATCAATATTTCTAATACCTGCAGCAGAAACTTTCAATGTAATCCAAGCATCTTCTTCAGGAACATAAAATTTCTTTAAAAATAAGTTTGGATAGAACTTTCTTTTTGTTCTTCTTTTCGAGTGAGAAACATTATTACCTGTAATTACACTCTTTCCTGTTATTTGACAAACTTTTGACATTTCTTTACTCTTTAAATTTTAGGAGTGCAAAATACGTAAATTTTATTTTAATATTCAAACAATTCAGTGTGAATAATTTTTAAAATAAATCAACTTTTCGAAAACCAGTCTAAAATTTGTTGAAATATGGTTTGAAAAGGCTGATATAATCGTTAACTTCGCTTTCGATTTTGCAAGTGTAAAACTACAAATTAAATCGATAATAATTTCTTCTAAAAACAGCTTATATCATGACACAAAAAACTAAAATTATTTATACTAAAACTGATGAAGCTCCTGCTTTAGCGACCTATTCATTACTTCCAATCGTAAATGCTTTTACTAAATGTGCAAACATTAATGTAGAAACCAAAGATATTTCATTGGCAGGTAGAATTATTGCAAATTTTCCTGAATATTTAACAGAAGACCAACGTATTACAGATGACTTAGCTTTATTAGGCGAATTAGCTACAAAACCTGAAGCCAACATTATAAAACTGCCTAACATTAGTGCATCTATCCCACAATTAAAAGATGCCATTAAAGAATTACAAGCAAAAGGCTACAACATTCCAAACTACCCTGACTCTCCACAAACTGACAAAGAAAAAGAAGCAAAAGCGAAATACGATAAAATAAAAGGTAGTGCTGTAAACCCTGTTCTACGTGAAGGAAACTCTGACAGAAGAGCTCCAAAAGCAGTGAAAAACTATGCAAAACAACATCCTCATAGTATGGGTGCTTGGGCATCAGATTCTAAATCACATGTTTCACACATGAGTACTGGAGATTTTTATCACTCTGAAAAATCGGTTGAAGTTGCTAAAGCAGGAAATGTAAGGATTGAATTGGTAGATGCAACAGGAAAAGCTACTGTTTTAAAAGAAAAAACAGCCTTGAAAGCCAATGAAATTATCGACTGCTCAGTAATGAGTAAAAATGCATTAAGAAGCTTTATCGCAGAGCAAATTGAAGATGCAAAACAAAAAGACATCCTATTTTCGGTACACTTAAAAGCTACCATGATGAAAGTTTCTGACCCTATTATTTTTGGTCACTTTGTTTCTGTATTTTTTGCTCCCGTTTTCGAAAAACATGCTACCACCTTTAAAACTTTAGGTATAGATGTAAACAATGGATTAACTGATTTATATACAAAAATCAATCAATTACCAGAAGCCGAAAAAAATGCAATAATTGCAGACATTAACGCTTGTTATGCTAACAGACCATCATTAGCCATGGTTGATTCTGACAAAGGCATTACCAATTTACACATGCCAAACGATGTAATTATTGATGCTTCGATGCCAGCCTACATTCGTAGTTCGGGTAAAATGTGGGGACCAGATGGCAAACCAAAAGATACCAAATTTATTATCCCTGACACAAGCTATGCAGGATTGTATCAAGAAATAATTGAAAACTGTAAAAAACATGGTGCTTTTAACCCAACAACCATGGGTAGTGTTCCAAACGTAGGTTTAATGGCTCAAGCTGCCGAAGAATATGGTTCGCACGATAAAACATTTCAAATAGCAACAGCTGGTACTGTAAAAGTTGTTGACGAAGCTGGTAAAATATTGATGGAGCAACAAGTGAACGAAGGTGATATTTTTAGAATGTGCCAAACTAAAGATGCTCCAATTCAAGACTGGGTTAAGTTGGCTGTTTCTAGAGCAAGAGCAACAGGTTCTCCTGCTGTGTTTTGGTTAGACAAAAACAGAGCTCATGATGCAAACATCATTAAAAAAGTGAACAACTATTTATCAAACCATGATACCAAAGGATTGGAAATTCATATTTTATCTCCTGTAGATGCTATGAAATTTACACTAGATAGAATTAGAGAAGGAAAAGACACGATTTCTGTTACTGGAAATGTGTTGAGAGATTATTTAACCGACCTATTCCCAATACTAGAAGTAGGAACAAGTGCAAAAATGCTTTCAATTGTTCCATTAATGAATGGTGGTGGCTTGTTTGAAACCGGCGCTGGTGGTTCTGCTCCAAAGCATGTTGAACAATTTGTAAACGAAGGGCATTTACGTTGGGATTCGTTAGGTGAGTTTTTAGCTTTAGCTGTATCGTTAGAACATTTGAGCGAAACTACTAACAATCCAAAAGCGAAGGTTTTAGCTGAAACTTTAGACGAAGCAACAGGTAAGTTTTTGGAAGAAGACAAATCTCCATCGCGTAAAGCCAAAGAATTAGATAATAGAGGTAGTCACTTTTATTTAGCCATGTATTGGGCTCAGGCTTTGGCAAAACAAACTAAAGATGCCGAATTACAAGCACTTTTTGCAAAAACAGCAGCTTCGTTAACAGAAAATGAAACCATCATTGTTAACGAGTTAAATGATGCTCAAGGTTCTCACGTTGATATTGATGGATACTATTTTCCATCAGTAGAAAAAGTACAAAAAGCAATGTGTCCGAGCAAAACATTAAACGCTATACTAGAAGGAATTACTTCTGCTCAGTTAGCCTAAAAATAATTGAATAACATTAAAATCCCATTCAAAAAGAATGGGATTTTTTTTAAAACAAAACCAATGAAAACAACCGTAGAAATTAGTAACTACCCATTAAACGCAGACTACATACCGCCTATTCAAGATTTTATTGACCGTTTAAATTTAAATACAAACATAACCGTAAAAACAAATGCTACGAGCACTCACATTGTAGGTGAGTACGATGAGGTAATGGTTATTTTACAAAAAGAGATTAAAGCTTCTTTTGAAAAATACGGTAAAATGATTTTTGTAATGAAAGTTTTAAATGGAGCTTTAGCCATTTAATCATGGAATTATTCCTTGAAATTACTGCCGTTGTTTTGGGTATTGTGTATGTAGTTTTGGCTGCAAAAAACAATAACTGGTGTTGGCTGTTTGGAATAATTGGCTCATTAATCAGCATTTTTCTTTTTATTGGTTATGCTAAATTATATGCCGAAGCGGTTTTGTACTTCTTTTATGTAATTGCTGGAATTTACGGCTGGGTTACATGGAAAAATCAGAAAGAGCATACTGAAGTTTATGTGCAAAAACTAATAACTCATGTCTATATTTTAATTGTAGGAACCGTTTTCTCATTAGCCCTATACTATGTAATTGATGCATTTTTTAAAGAAGCTGAAAAACCTTTAATTGATTCGTTTACTACCATTTTTAGTTTTATCGCAACATACTTAACTGCTAAAAAATGGATTTCTAACTGGGTGTATTGGATAGTAATTGATGCTTTAAGCACCTATCTATATTTTAGTCGAGGGCTTGAAATATATGCATTACTTATGTTTGCTTATTCATTTATCGCTATTTATGGCTATTTACAATGGAAGAAACTAAGTGTAATAAATCAATAACATATTTCGTTAAAATTTCATAAAAAAAGCAAGTATTTAACTAGAGGTTAAAAACTCTACTCGAATTTTATATCTTTACAGTAGATTTATAAATAATGTCAGACTCAATAGTAATTATACCAACCTACAACGAAAAAGAAAACGTTGAAGCCATGATTCGAAAAGTTTTTTCGTTAAGCAAGGCTTTTGATGTATTAATTATTGATGATGGTTCGCCTGATGGAACTGCTGATATTGTTAAACGATTACAAAAAGAATTCCCGAATCAATTACACATTGAAGAACGCAAAGGAAAACTTGGACTGGGTACTGCCTACATTCATGGTTTTAAGTGGTCGTTAAACCGCAATTATCAATATACTTTCGAAATGGATTGCGATTTTTCGCACAACCCCGAAGATTTAATAAAATTACATCATGCTTGCGATAAAGCTGGTGCCGATTTAGCCATTGGCTCTCGTTACATTAAAGGTGTAAATGTAGTAAATTGGCCTATGGGCAGAATTTTAATGTCGTACTACGCTTCTGCTTATGTGCGTTTTATTACTGGCATGAACATAAGAGATACCACTTCTGGTTTTAAGTGTTATAGCCGAAAAGTATTGGAGACCATTAATTTAGAAAAAATAAAATTTAAAGGTTATGCCTTTCAAATTGAAATGAAATTTGCTGCCACCAAACTTGGTTTTAACGTGGTAGAAATTCCTATTATTTTTACCGACCGCCAACAAGGAGCCTCTAAAATGAGTGGCGGAATTTTTAAAGAAGCTATTTTCGGTATCATTCAAATGAAAATACGTAGCTGGTTTATGAGTTACAAGGTTTAACTTTTATTTGCCTACTTTCCAATTATTTCTTATTATTGGTAATATTATAAACCCTAAAAAAATACAACATGAAATTATTACAATTTGTTATGGCTGCCGCAATATGCGTTTTTGTTAGCAATGCTTCAGCTCAAGATTTAAGAAAAGGTGGTTCTAGCTTTGGAAAAGTAGAATCGAACGGTGATGTTAGAATTAATGGAAGTGTTAAAGGCAAGTTTGAAAGTAACGGCGACATTAGAGTTAATGGAAGCGTTAAAGGTAAAATTGAAAGTAATGGAGACATCAGAAAAAATGGCTCTGTAATTGGTAAAGTTGAATCAAACGGGGATGTTAGAATTAATGGAAGCGTTAAAGGTAAAATTGAAAGTAATGGAGACATCAGAAAAAATGGTAGTGTTGTTGGCTCGGCTAAAGGAGTAAAAAAAGAACAAGCTGCAGTTATCTTCTTCTTCGAGTTTTTTGATATTTAATAGCCATTCTTGAGTTTGTGTTTCTTCAGGCTCAATATGACAAATAAAAAAGCAACCTTTTAGGTTGCTTTTTTATTTGTCCGATAATTTATTTAAGAGTTTCTTGGCTTGAGTAATATCGTAAAGGTCTTCAATTAAATTAGATTTTCTAGGAGTAGATTCCACCACCATTTTTAAAATTATTTTGGCTTCCTCTTTTCGTTTTACCTCACTCAAATATTCGGCATAATAAAACAAATTTGAGATAGATTTTGGGTTTACTGCCAAAGCCTTTTTTAAATAATCCTCAGCCACTTGTTTTGATGGCCAAGTAATGATTAATGGTATATGTGGCACCTTGTAATTGATTACCCCAAGAATTTTATAACCCGCACCATCGTTAAATTTAGGGTTTAATGCAATTAATTTTTCGGTATGCAGTTTTACTTTATCTGCCAAACCATTTTTAGCTGAACTCACCACTCCTAAACTTTCTCCGTATTTGCTAAAATTAGCAATATACCAAAGCAAGACAGCTTCATTTTTAGGGTATTTAATTATTGCTTTTTCGCCCAATAAAGCACCTAGCTGATAATTGTGCTGTTGGTCTTGCTTTGTTCGAACTACAAAGGCTGCCTTATAATAATACGAGAGCAATAAATATTCTGTGGCTTTTTCATCGTTGGTAGTTCCCATTTCTTTAGTAAAAAAGTCAATGGCTTTATTAATGTTAATCGAATCAACTTTTAATTCTTGATGTTTTTCGGCTCGAATTTGATAATAATGAACACCTTGCTCAAAAAGAGTTTGAGCCTTGCAAAATGCAAAGCTCATCATCATTAGTAACAATATTACAATTCTATGTTTCATTCTTTCTATTTTGCAATAGCTCTTCTCCCTCTCGCTTTTATTTTTTCAATTATTAAAAACATTGCAGGAACAATAACTAATGTTAAAAATGTTGCAAAAGTCAATCCAAAAATAATTGTCCACGACATAGGGCCCCAAAACACCACGTTATCGCCACCAAAGTAAATTTGAGGGTCTAAATCGGTAAACAAGGTAAAGAAATTTATGTTCATTCCAACTGCTAACGGCATTAATCCTAAAATTGTTGTGATAGCAGTTAACAAAACTGGTCGCAACCTGGTCTTTCCCCCTTCAATCAACGCCTCTCTAATTTCATCGATAGATAATTTTTCGTTTTCCTCCATACCCAATTCTTCTTTACGTCTTTCCATTATCAACTTGGTATAATCAATCAATACAATAGCATTATTAACGACAATACCTGCGAGTGAAATTATCCCAATCATGGTCATCATAATAATGAAATCCATTTGGAAAATAACCAAACCTAACAACACACCAATTAAACTAAACAATACTGCCGTTACAATAATTACTGGTGCTGATACTGAGTTAAATTGTGCCACAATAATTAAAAATATTAAGAACACCGCAATTAAAAGAGCCGTACTTAAAAACTTCATCTCTTTGGCTTGATCCTCTTGCTGACCAGTAAATTTCCATGTGTTTTTTTCATTTACATCATATCCCGACAACGATTTTTTAATGTTTTCAACTACTTCATTAGCATTGTAATTTTCCAACACGTTTGATTGTAACGTAACCACACGTTTTTGGTTTTTACGATTTATAGAACTGTAGGTTGCAGATTTCTCAGCTACAGCTACTGCCGATATAGGAACCTGTACAATTCTACCGTTAGATGGGTCTCTAAACGTAATCAATTGATTCATAATTTTTTCTACGTTATAACGTGATTCGTCGTTCATTCGTAAAACAATTTTATAATCGTCTTCTCCTTCTTTGTATTTAGAAATTTCTTTACCAAACAAAGCCGTTCGAATGGCCGAACCAATTTGAGCAGTTGACACATTAAATCGACGCGCTTTTTGTCTGTCGATATTAATTAACAACTCTGGTTTACCCGATTGAATATCTAATTTTAACTCTTCTATTCCGGGTATATTTTGGTTATTGATAAACTGTTTCATTTCTTCAGCATCATCAATCAACACTTCGTAATCTTCCCCAGAAATCTCGATATTAATTGGTTTTCCTGTTGGAGGTCCAGCGGGATCTTTATCTACGGTTATTTGAGCGCCAGGAATTTTTCGAGTTAAATCACGAATATCGTTCATTATTTCGTTGGTACTCATCCCTTTTCGCTCATTAAACGGCACAAAAGAAACCGTAATCCTTGCTTTTTCAGGTGTATCACCCATCGAAACGCCTTGTGCGGGATCAGATGTTCCTTGCCCTACTTGCCCGATAATTGATTCTACAATAAAACCTCTTTTCATCTTTTTTCCTCTTACTTCAATTTCTTCCTCAAAGTAATTCATCACCTCTGTTTCAATTTGTTTGGCAACTTCATTGGTCGATTCAATATCTGTTCCAATAGGTTGTTCAACAAAAATATTCAAGTATTTAGGCATGTTTATTGGGAAAAACTCCACCTTTGGAGTAGCAACACCTAAAATAACAAACGAGAAAATCAACAACAAGAAAGTACCTAACAATAGTTTTCTTGGATTCTTTTTAGATAAGGCTTTACTTAAAAAGTTCTTGTACCCATTTTCCAATTTCGGTAAAACTTTCGTTTGAAAATACTTTGTTGCAGGGCTATAAAAGAAAGTAGTGGTAATTACGGTTAATCCACCTGCAATAATTAAGTTACCAAAACCCATTGAACCAAAAATGCTAAACATCAAACCAACCATTACTACAGTAATTGAAGTAATTAATATTTTTTTCTTGTTGGCTGGTTTCTCTTCCAATTTCATGAAAACTGAAGTAAAAACTGGGTTGATAACCAATGCTACAAACAATGACGAACCCAACACTATCATCAATGTAATTGGCAAGTATTTCATAAACTCACCCATTAACCCTGGCCAAATGGCTAAAGGAATAAATGCTGCCAATGTTGTTGCTGTTGATGCAATAATGGGCCAAGCAACTTCACCTGCACCGTAAATCGAAGCCTTAATGAGCGGATAACCTTCATCGTGTAAACGATAAATGTTTTCGACGATAACAATACCATTATCTACCAACATTCCCAATGCTAAAATCAACGAGAACAACACCATCATGTTTAAAGTAACGCCCATAGCACTTAACACCATAAAAGCTAAAAACATCGACATGGGTATTGCTATACCAACAAACAAAGCATTTCTTAACCCTAAAAAGAACAATAAAACCCCAACAACCAACAGCATCCCAAAAATGATACTGTTTTCCAATTCGTCTACTTGGGTTCTAGTTTGTTCCGACATATCACTTGTAATGGTTACCGACAAACTTTGAGGAAATTCATTTTGTTTTAAATCTTTGATAATTGCTGCAATAGCATCTGATACTTCTAATAAATTTTCACCACTACGTTTAAACACATCGCACATTACCACAGGCTTACCAAACTCACGAGCGTAAGAATCTCTGTCTTTACCTTCAAAAGAAATTTCTGCAATATCTCTTAAATAAACAATATCAAGTTTTTCTTGTTTTACAATAAGGTTTTCAATGTCTTTCCAATCTTTAAAATCACCAACCGTTCTTACACTTCGTTTTATGTCATCCACCAATAAATCCCCTCCAGAAATGGTCATATTTTCATAAGCAACCGCATTTTCGATGTCGTTAAAACTGATGTTCATACTCTCCATTTTTTGAACATCAACCTTAATTTTAACCTCTTTAACTTGTGTCCCTCTAATATCTACTTTGGTAACTTGCGGCAAAGCTTCTATCCTATCTTCAATAATTTCGGCATAATCTTCAAGCAATTCGGCAGAAAAATCGCCTGATAAATTCACGTTCATTACAGGCGTAAGTTCTGAAAAATTCATTTCAAAAACATTTGGTTCCATAGGCAAATCGGTAGGAAAATCAGTATTACTTTTTGCCTTATCTACCGCATCTTTAACTTTTTGCAAAGCCTTTTCGGGCGAAACACTGAAGTCAAAAACTACGCGTATAGAGGAATATCCTTGAATAGAATTTGAGGTTAATTTATCTATCCCAGAAATGGTTTTTATTTCTTTTTCAATTGGACGAGTAATTAATTTTTCAATATCTACTGGCGAATTACCTGGGTAAGGCGTTCCAACATAAATTTCGGGTGTTATAACTTCTGGAAAAGCCTCGCGAGGCATTGACACATACGACAGCACACCAGCAATTAACACAATTGCAGTTAATACAAAAACAGTGGTTTTATTTTTTACTGAAAGTGTTGATAAACCAAATTGTTTCAACCCTTTATTTTCTTGATTATCCATAACTAAATTTGATTAATAGGTTCTTATTTTACAACTTCAACTTGATCTCCATCTTGAACACTTCTAGAACCTTTATCGATGTATTTTTCTGTTCCGTTTAACCCATCAACAACAAGCGTTTGACCTTGATAAGACAAACCTGGTTTAACAATCATTTTTTTAACCACTTGTTTGGTTGAATTTCCTTCTAACACATAAACATAATTGTTACCCGTTCTGTCTTGCTGAATAATACTTGAAGGCACCACAATTGCCGAATCTTTTGAAAAATCACGAATGCTAATATCAGCCAATAAATTTGGTTTCAATTCTGCTTTTACATCCGATAAATCAATGTAAATTTTAAACGAACGATTGGTTGGACTGATAAAATCAGAAACCCTTGACAATTTACTTTCTATCACTTTTTTTATGGTTGGGAAATTAACTTGAACTGGAGTCCCTTCTTTTAAAATACTGATGTAATTTTCAGAAACATCGGCTTTAATATAGGTCTCGTTATAGTTGATAACTCTTGCAACGGGCATACCTGGATTAGCCGACTCACCTACTTTTGGCAAAATCTCATCAACCACACCAGTTATTGGCGATTTTACCACATACATGTTAGCTTGTTGTTTTACCGTTTTCAATTTTTGCTCCAACGATTCTTTATTGGTTTTTGCCTGAAGATATTGAACCTCCGAACCAATTTTTTCTTTCCAAAGTCGTTCCTGCTTTTCAAAAATCTGTTTAGCTAATTCCAATTGAGTTTCAACCTCATTTAATGTAGATAATATAACATCTGCGTCAATTTTTAAGATGACATCTCCTTTGTTAACTCGCGAGCCTTCTTTAACTAAAATAGCAGTAATTACTCCTGGTGCTTCAGGATAAAGTAAAGCGTTACCACCTGTTTCTACGGCACCTTGTACATCTACAAAATGGTTGAAAGTTTTTACTTCAACATTGCTCAACGTAACCAAAGGTAATCTTAAATTGGTGTCGGCAGCTTTAATTTGTTGGTCGATAATAGCTATTTGAGCCGCAATTTCGTCGTAAACGGTTTTTAACGAATCTTTCTTTTCTTTTAAAGCTGATAAACTATCGTTCTCGTTGTTGTTTCCGCACGAAAAAGCTAGTAAAGCAATTCCTAATAGTATAATTGATTGTTTCATATATAGATATTTATTTTTTTTAGTTAGGTTATATGGAATTCGCCATGTTATTTTCATCAGTATTATTTTGCTTTTGAACATGGCAATTTCATTTATATTGTATATTTATTGTTGGTTATTGATTTTTTCCTAAAGCGATATTTAATTGAGATGAAGCATTTAACAAGTCGAGTAATGACTTGATGTATTTTGCTTCGGTTTCTAAATATTGTGTTTGCGATTGTGTTAATTCCATGCTAGAGATTATTCCCTCCGTGTATTTTTTCATCGAGTTGTTGTTAATTTTTTCAGCAATTTGTAATCCGTCTTTTTGGTTTAAATAAATGCTGTACGACGAGGTGTAATTTGATTTTGCTTGTTGAGCTTTTAACAACAAGCTTTGCTCTACTTGTTTTGAGGTATTCTTCGCTTTTTCATAATCCAAACGAGCTTGTCCAACCTTAGCCAAACGCATACCACCCGAAATGATTGGTAATTTTATTGATAATCCCCACAATGTTGATGGATACCAAGTACCTCCACTAAACACCTCAAATTTATTGCTCATGTTTTGTTGTTGATGATTAAAAAAAGCAGCAACTTGGGGAGCAAAAGCATATTTCTCTTTTCGTAAATTCAGTTTCATCAAATCCTCATTTACCTTAATAATTTGATTTTCAATGTGATTCTCTGCTTTAAACTCTTTGGCTAGCGCATCAGCTGGATTAACCGCTACTAACAACACATCGATATTATCGGTTAAAGTAATGGTTGTTACCAACTCCATTCCCATTTGGAACTTTAGCAAATTCAAGGCAATTTCTTTTTGACGTTTTGATTCGGTTAACGAATTGTTAATGTTGTTCAAGGTTAACCTCAATTGGTCCACATTTTGTTCTTCCATAAACCCTTCTTGATAAATGCGTTGAGTTTCTTCGTACAGTTTTTCAGTTGATGTAACTATTTCACTTAAAATTTTTACATTTTCGTCGGCAACCAAACATAAATAATACGCTTGAGCCACTTCTTCACGAACCGTTAACTCGGTTTTTTCTAAGCTTTTTTCTGTTAAGCTTTTGTAGGTACGCGATGCTTGCAACCCTACAATGTAAGAACCATCAAACAACAACTGAGTTGCTGTAATTTTAGCCGTGGTGTTATAATCTGTTCCAAACTTTAATTCGGCAAATTCATCTTTAGGTGCTAAAGGATTAAATGCTGATGCTGGAACTAAACTCACAGGCAAAGCCAAAAAGTTTTGAAATTGTGCTTCGGCAGTTACTTGTGGCAAACCTATACCAGTGGTTTCCATCACTTTCTTTTTGGCTATCAACACATCTTTTTCGGCACTTACTCGCTGATAATTGTACTTAAGCGCATACTCTTGAGCTTGTTTTAAAGTAAAACTGCTCTCGGTTTGTGCTACTGTAGTAAACACCGAAATAGTGATGGTTGATAATAATAGAATAAACTTCATATCAATAATTTAAATTTTCGTTTTTAATTTTTGCTTTTAAATACTCTCTGCCTTTTTCGCTGGCAATACCTCTAATGTGGTACCTGGCAATTTCGCGGTGTAAAATTTCGAATGAAAAAGTGTTGTTTGGAAAAAATTCGGTATCGAACATTTTGTCAATCATCCCCACATAAATTCTCGCCACAATTTCGGCATTTACATTGTCTCTATATAATCCTTGTGCTACGCCATCGTTGATGTTTTTTACCATCATATCGTAAATAAAACAATGTTTGTGATTTTCCATTAATTTCCATGCTTCAGGGTAATATTTTTGCAAATCGAACATTACAGCAGGCTGAACATTTTGCAGCTTCTCACTAATTCTTTTGTTTACCAAAAATAATTCGTCGATAGCATTTCCTTTTTCAGTAGCAAATTCGCAAAGCATACATTGCTCGGCAGTAACCGTTAATTCTACACATTGTTTAACCAAATCTTTTTTATCGGATACAAATTGGTACAAGGTTTTTTTGGAAATACCTAAATGACGAGAAATATCGTCCATGGTTAAACTCTTAATGCCATACCTCATAAAGAGCTCTGTTATTGCAAGTAAAAGTTGTTCTTTTGTTTCCATGCCACAAAAGTAGGAAACATTTTATCATCGGAAACATTTTTTGTTTAAAATGTTTCCGCGAGCATTAAACTGGAATTAATTTACTGATTTTAAGTTGAATATTTTAATCTATGCAGCCTAAAAAAAATTATCCGTACATTGGAGTTATCCGTATATTTAAACGTATAATTATACGGATAAAACCATACTGTATTGATTATCAATACAATTGAATGGATTGTTTTTTTTATTACATTTGGAAAAAGATATAGTGCGAATAAGTACACCAGTGTACTTATTCGGATGTTGTGCGTCAGTGTAAAAAGCCAACGCACATTCAAGCACATTTGGTTTTTTTTTCGACACGAAAGCCAACGCTAAAAAAATCAAAAGAGCTGTTTCTTGCCAACGATCGACAGAAAGACAGAAAAAAGTAAATTTTATTCCAAATAAGTTAATATCTTTGCGCAAAACAAAAACATCTTGACAAAGATTGAAATAAATAGAATCAAAGTTGCTCTAGCCGAGACTAGAAGAAAAAACAAGTGGTTAGCTGAACAACTTGGGAAAGATGAATCAACTATATCTCAATGGTGCTCAAATGCAAGGCAACCATCATTAGAGAACTTGCACAAAATTGCCATTGCACTTGAAATTGATATTAGAGAACTTTTAAATCCATCAAAAATTAACAATGATTAGGAAGAAAACATACATAGACCTTTTCGCAGGTTGTGGTGGACTTTCACTAGGATTGTATAATTCAGGATTTTGGAAAGGGAAATTTGCCGTTGAAAAAAGTCCAGACGCTTTTGAAACACTTCAATATAACTTGATTGAAAAGAAAAATCATTTTGATTGGCCAGATTGGTTGCCAAAACAAAATCACGACATCAACGAAGTTATTAAAAACCATAAGGACAATTTAAAATCCCTAAGGGGTAAAATTGACCTTGTTGCAGGTGGTCCACCTTGCCAGGGATTTTCAACAGCAGGACGAAGAATTGAAGGAGATTCAAGGAATGAATTAATTAAGTCTTACATCAAATTTATTAGACTAGTTCAGCCAAAGGTTATTTTTTTTGAAAATGTAAAAGGTTTTACACAGAAGTTTGATAAAAATAAAATCAAGGGAAAAATCTATTCAGAATATGTTACAAATGCACTAGAATACGATTCTCCTAAAGGCGATTTCCAAGGATATAATGTTGAGGGTAAACTAATCGATTTCTCAGAATTTGGTATTCCGCAAAAGCGTACAAGATTTATTTTGGTTGGTATTAGAAAGGATATTGCTAATCAAGTAAAACCAAACGGATTTTTTGAGCAAATCCAAATGCAAAAAGAAACTTTTTTAATTAAGAAAGGAATTGGATTGACAAATTCTTTAGAGGATGCTATTTCAGACTTGCTAAAAATTAATGAAGTTGTATCTCCCGATACAACTTCATTCACAGCAGGTCTTTACAATCCCATTCAATCAAAATATCAAAAATTACTTAGAGGTAGAGTTGATTTAAAAATCCCAGACAGCCATAGATTTGCAAAACACAGTGATGATACAATAAGAAAATTCGAGTTTATTCTCCAAAATGCAGAAAAAAATAAAACACTTTCAAACGAATTAAAAGAAAGATTTAATCTTAAAAAGAGGACGGTGATTCCATTATCAGGTAATAGACCTACTCCAACAATAACAACATTGCCAGACGACTATATTCACTATTGTGAGCCTAGGATTTTCACTGTTCGTGAGTACGCAAGAATTCAATCATTTAATGATTGGTATGAGTTTAAAGGAAAATATACTACTGGAGGTAAAAGAAGAACTCAAGAAGTTCCAAGATATTCGCAAATTGGAAATGCAATCCCCCCACTTTTTGGCGAGCAGGCTGGGTTAATAATAAACTCTGTGTTAAATGGATAAGGGAAAGCTAAAATTTGATGTAAAAACAGGGATGAAAAACATCATTGGTAGAGATTTAATTACTGATGATTTTATTGCAATATATGAGCTTGTTAAAAATTCTTATGATGCGTATGCTGATTATGTAAAGATTTCCTTTAGCAAAAACGAAATTATCATTTCTGATAATGGAAAAGGGATGTCTAAAGATGATTTGGAAAAGAAATGGTTTGCAGTTGCTTATTCAGCGAAAAAAGATAATACAGAAGATAAAGATTTAAAACGGGATTCGCATTTAAATAATCTTAAGTCAAGAAGGTTTTATGCCGGAGCAAAAGGTGTTGGTCGTTTTTCTTGCGATAGATTAGGTGAAGATCTTGAATTAATAACTTCTAAAATTAATTCTAACATTACTTTTAAAGTAAATGTCGATTGGAGAGAATTTGAAAAAGATGCACAACAAAGTTTTGGTTCTGTTGAAATTCCATTTGAAGAAATTGAATCCAAGAATATTTTTCCTCAATCAAAACATCACGGTACTATCTTAAAGGTTAAAAACCTCAATTCTACTTGGGATAAGCAAAAACTTCAAGAATTGAGAAGGTCTCTTGAAAAATTAATTAATCCTTTTTCGAAGGTTAACTCATTTAAAATTGAAATTGTAGCGGAGGAATTTGTTGAACTAGATAAAAATTCAGGGAATAATTTAAAAATCAATGGTGTAATTGACAACAGTATCCTTAAGGTGCTTGACATTAAAACTACTCAAATTGATTTAAGCTTAAAAGGTGATACAATTACCACTAAAATTATTGATAGAGGAACTTTGATTTATCATATTGAAGAACCAAATAATTATATATCAATAATTGATGACCTAGAAATTAATCTTTATTTCTTAAACCGAAGTGCTAAAATCAATTTTGGAAAATTAATGGATATTGAGCCTGTGAATTATGGGAATATCTTCTTGTTTAAAAATGGATTTCGTGTACAACCATATGGAAATGTCGGTGATGATAGTTGGAAATTAGACTCAAGTAAACAGCAAGGCTTTGGAAGAAATTTAGGTACACGTGAATTATTTGGAAAAGTTGAATTAACAACAGTTAATAATATTGAGTTTAAGGAAGTTTCAAGCAGAGATGGAGGGTTAGTTGAAACAAAAGGCAAAAAATTCCTTTTTGACATATTTGAACAAAAAGCTTTAAAAAGACTTGAAAGATATGTTACAGGAGTTCTGTGGGGGGAAGCATTTAGAAGAAAAAAGTATTTCCTGAATGAAGAAATTGCTGATTTACAAAGAGAAGGATTAAAACAAGATAAAGATAAAGATACTTATGAAGATGCATTAAGTAATATTGGTAGTAAGATTGATTTTGTAAATCTAATAAAGACCTTAAGTGATGATAAAGAAATTAAAATAATCGATTATAACAAAGACTTAGTAAGTTTTGTAAATGAAAAACTTGATATAGTTCAACCCAAATTTATTGCAGAATTAGAAAAAATTGCTGAAAAAACAAATGATAAGATTCTTTTTAACCAAGTTAAATTAACTGAGGATAATTTTAACAAGTTAGCGAAGGAAAAGGAAGATGCTGAAAACCGCGAAGAAGAAGAGCGAAAGAGGCGAATTGAAGCTGAAAAACAAGCTGAAATAGAAAAACAAAAAAGAGAAGAAGCTGAAAGGAAACAAAAGGAAGAAGAAGAAAAAAGAAGAAAAGCTGAACTTGAAACCTTAAAAAAGGAAAAAGAAAGAGCTGAAGCAGAGTTAGCTAAAATTAAAGCAGAACAAAAAGCAAAGGAAGAAAAAGAAAAAAGCAAGAATTTATCTGATAAATTAAATATTGAAACTAAAAAAAATCAATACTTAAATGCTACCCGTAAAACCCTAAGTGATGATGCAGAACAGCTTGTTCACTCTATTGATTTATATGTTGGTAATGCCTCAACTTATATCAATGAATTGATTACATCAAATATTAGTGATGAGGTTAAAAACAAATTATATTCAATAAAAAGCAACATTGATAAAGCTATTAAAGTTTCTCAAATTATTATTAAGTCAAATTTCGACTACAAGTTTACTAATCAACGCGTCAACTTGCCAAAATATATTTCAGAATATTTAGAAGATTTAGCTGTATCATTTAAAGGTCTAAAAGTGAAAACCGTTAATGTTACAGATAAATTTGTTTTAATAAATCCGATTGAAATTGACATTATTTTAGATAATTTGGTTTCAAATTCAAGAAAAGCAAACGCCAAGGAAGTTATAGTAGAGTTTAAATTAAATGGCAATAAATTAGAAATCTATTACTATGATAATGGTGATGGAATGCCTGAAAATTTAGTTAAAAACTCTCAATCAATTTTTGAATTAGGTGTTCGAGAATCAAAATCAAAAGGCTCAGGTATTGGTATGTTTGATGTCAAAAAAAGAGTTAATAGTTTAAAGGGAACCATTGACTTTATTGGGAATAATGAAAAGCTCAAAGGAGCTTGTTTTAAAATTGTAATCTAATGAGTCAAGTTGAATTGAATTATTTAGTTTTTGATGATGATTCTGATGCTCCAAATCAGTATAACAATAAAATAACTATTGAAGGATGTCAAGTTAATCCTATTGTTATAAATCCAAATGATTCCTTTAATGTTGATACGAATGAATTTGAGTTTGAAAAGTTTAAAACAGAGGTTTTAGAAAAATCAAAAGGAAGAAATATCAACTTAATAATAACAGATTGGAACATCATACCAGATAATACAGATGGATTTGCAGGAATTAAAGGTTGGGATATAATTGAAAATGTTTTAGAAATTAAAGACAAATGGAAAAGTAAAACTTTCTTAGTTTATTCTTCTGACATTAAAAAAGCCTCTGATTATGTTATTGGGAAAATAAAAAATGAATTAGAAAATCAACCTGATGATATAATCCCAGCACTAGACTTTATTAGCAAAGTAATTGAGTTAAAAGTTAAATTTTGCAGAAGAGACGAGCAGCGTTTTCAGGAAATTAAAACACTACTCAGAGAATCAAATACAATCTCAAATGTTGTTTTAGATTCTATTCTATCCTTTGATTCAAATATGGTAATAAATACGGGTAATTCCGACTTTGATGGTAAACGAATTGCCGATATTCTTAACACAAATAGCATAGACATAGGAGGATTAAGATTCATTAAAGAATTTATTGATTTGTCAATATCACATTATTCTAGACTTAATGAATAATTATAACAAAATATTAATACTTCACGCTTTAGATAAGTCAACAAACTTTTTAAGTGTATATAAAGAAGAATTCGAAAACTATTATTTTTCTTTTAATTCCGAACAAGAATCTTTAAACAATGCGAAAAGTATTTTGGGTAACTTAGAACCTAAATCATTAATTATTTATCTTGGTCACGGGAGTTCTTCAGGATTATATGAACCAGATGACAGTCACTCATATGAAAAGTATTTTCTTGATGCAACTTGGGGAAATCATTTTTTTGATGAACATGACATATTTTTATTGAGTTGTAAGTCTAATGATTATATCAAGAAAATATACAAAGCGAATTCTTCAATTGGTTTTGGAAATATCATAAGTTCTAAATTTGAATTAGACCATCACAATGAAAGTAATTCCTTAAAAATTCCTTTGCAACAAAGCGATATAGATAGGTTTAATAAAATCTATGTAAATTCCTCAATCAAAGTCATTAAGAAACTCGTTAATAATGAAATTTATTTTTTTGATGTTCCCAAATACCTGAGGTTTATGATTAATTCCGATATTAATCAGCTTTTACTTGATAAAAACAATTCTAATAGGCTTCATTTCTCAAGATTATTGTTTGATTTTAGAAATGAATTTTTGTATAAGAAAAATCCAAAAGCTTAATAATGAAAATTTCGCCATGCAACAGCCACACACATTGCCAATCCGCTCAAGCCAACCCCACGAGCCTAAGCTTGTCAATACGTGTGTCTGGGCCAACGCTGTCAGACGAACGAAAAAGTACGATTACCCAACAGTGGCTATACGTAATACGGGCAAAAGCACTAATATGAAAGTAATTAAATTAAAATAAACTAACTGCTAAACGGATAGTGAAGTGCCTTAAAATCCCGCACTACGCATAGCCGGGTCGTTAAATAAAATTTCTCGTTTCACTTCGGATGGCTTAGCTTTAAAACAACCATTTCGTTCCTCAACGGTTGTTTTAAGAATAAATGATGAATTTGGTATATTTGACACCATAATATAGAAAATGGCTGATAAATTAGAAAAGACCAACTTCTTTAAGCAAGCAATTGACTTGCTTCACGCTGCTAGGCAACAAGTTGTTAAGCAAGTCAACTTAACAATGGTTCAAACCTACTTTGAGATTGGACGAATGATTGTAGAGGAAGAACAACAAGGTAAAGACAGAGCTGAATACGGTAAAGGTTTGTTAAAAGGTCTCTCTGAATCATTAACAGATGAGTTCGGGAAAGGTTTTTCAATTCGAAATATTGAACAAATGAGAAAGTTTTATCTTACTTACTCAATAACGCAGACAATGTCTGCGGATTCAGAGAAATCAATTCAACAGACAGTGTCTACTAATTTTCAGTTGAGTTGGTCTCACTATTTGAAGCTAATGCGGATTGATGATGAAAACGAAAGAAAATTTTACGAAATAGAATGTGCAAAGAATAATTGGAGCGTCAGAGAACTTGACAGACAATA
This sequence comes from Flavobacteriales bacterium, assembly GCA_020635795.1. Classification (NCBI taxonomy): domain Bacteria; kingdom Pseudomonadati; phylum Bacteroidota; class Flavobacteriia; order Flavobacteriales; species Flavobacteriales bacterium. The sequence continues at coordinate 253,200 of JACJZD010000001.1, read as the reverse complement.
TGATTCAGCACTATATACTAGGCTTGTTTTAAGCAGAGACAAAGGCGAAGTTAAAAAGCTTTCAGAAAAAGGATTAGTCCTAGAAAAACCAAAAGACGTAATTAAAGACCCTTATATTTTAGAATTTATAGGACTTCCTGAAAAATCTACTTATTCTGAAAGTGATTTAGAGCAAGGAATAATTGATAAACTCGAACACTTTTTACTTGAATTAGGTACTGGATTTACTTTTGTAGCAAGACAAAAGCGGATTTCATTTGACGACAAACATTTTCGCATTGATTTAGTTTTTTACAACCGAATATTAAAATGCTTTGTGTTGATTGATTTGAAAATTGGTGAGTTAAAGCACCAGGATATTGGACAAATGCAGATGTATGTAAATTACTATGATAGAGAAATTAAGTTAGATGACGAAAACAAGACTATCGGAATTGTGCTTTGCCAAAACAAAAGTGAAGCTGTTGTAGAATACACATTACCAGAAAATAACGAACAAATATTTGCTAGTAAATACAAAACAGTATTACCGAGCAAAGAAGAATTAAAACTATTAATAAATGAGGTAAGGTAGTCAACGTATTAAGCCAAACTCATTTCGTTCCTCAACGGTTGTTTTACGAATAAAAAAAAATCCTCACAAATTTGTGAGGATTTTTTAAGGGATTGCGGGTCAACACTTCGACTGAGCTCAGTGTGACAAAAATGTTAATTAACTGAAACCAATTCTGGTATTTCTATTAAATGTACTTTCGCTAAATACATTTCTAACTCTAATTTCCAATTGGTTTTATCAGCCAATTTAGGAAGCATTGTTTTGTAATACTCAATACCTTCGAGCAAATTGTTTTTAAACGAATTAAAGTATTTTAACTTACGCTCATTTACTTCTTCGGCAGGTGTGTTGTTTATTTCTTTATTCAAGTAATCGATATACATCCCCAACTCTTTGATGTACATATTTGGTCGATAGGTATCGTTTAACAAATTATTTTTACCATAGATGTGACCAACCATTTCTTGCAACGTCGATTTTTTACTGAAATATGCCATATTTGGACCAGGGCAAACAGAAATACCCTTGCCATCTGATGTTTTCAGTAAATTATTCTCGGTATAAGCCGTCATTACCAATCCTGCACAAAGGCACGATTTTACGGTTATTTTATCGTATTGTCTTTGGTATTCTGCTTTATCGGTAAGGTTTTTACCATCCAACTCAGCAATTTTTAATTTCTGGTATTGGCGCGATGCTAAACAAATTGGCTTATCGGTAAATTCTTTGTTGTACAGTTTTAAATACTGACTAGGACAAGGACTACCAGGCTTACCTGATTGTATTTTCTCATCTCTTTCGTTGTCTTTTGTATTTCCAACAACACAGTTAAAAGGCACTCCAATTGGCGATATATCGCTTAAATACAAATCGTCTTCTGTTGCTTTTGCAAGCAAATTAAATGTATCGTTATCTATGTTAACAGCCTCAGGAACCAATAAAAATGGAGTTCCCCAACCAACACTGTCAACATTATAATAATCGGTTAAAAATTGGTGCTCGGTTAAATTGCCAACGCCTCCTTGAGCTGTTACTAACATAGCCAATGGTTGTTCTAATCTTTTTCGACCAGAAGCTTCCAACGCAACGTTTAGTATTTCATGAACCTCAGCAATTAAAGTTTCTTTGTTTTGTTTAAATTCTTCTAAAATCGGTCCCATTAAAAAACCATCGGTAGCAAAAGCATGCCCTCCACAGTTTAACCCCGACTCTACACGGTACTCCGATACCCAAATTCCTTTTTTAGCTAAAAATTTACCTTGTACCAAAGCCGAACGGTAATCGCTCACTTTTAAAATAACTTTTTTGTCTATTTCGTTGTGCTCATTTGGGAAAAACCCTTCAAAATTTGCCAGATAACTGTACAATCTTGGGTTCAATCCTGCCGACAACACCAATCCTGATTTTAGCGTACTGTTTGCAAAACCTCTTACCGCGGCATGAGCATCATTAAACTCAATAGGTAACTTTTCTCCCTTTAAATCATAATTATCTCTATCTAATTTGGTCATGATATTAATATCAATAGACCCAGCAACCATATTAGATCTCAACCAATTTTGAATTGACGATTTAACCTCTGTTTCTTTTTCTTCCAACATTCTTAAGTATTCTTTCTTAAGTGTTGAAAAATCGGGCAACATTTCAAAGTATTTGGTTATTTCACTTCCTTTTTCAAATGAAGCGTTTTTTAACTCTTGAAATTTATCGTTAACCATGTGGTTAACCAAATCAAGATAAGCAGTAATACGCTTGGCTCTTTTATCGAATTCGTTTTTATGAATGGGGGTAAATGGGAAATTGAATTTAGTAGAATAAAATTCTCTAAGTCGTTCAAGCAGCATATCATCACCAGCAGATAAAACCGAGGAAATACCATAATGTGCAACTTTTACAGGAGTATCAACTGTAAAACCAATACCCATTACTGGTATGTGGAAATTATGCGAAAATGTCATAGTTTAAGTAGTATCTTTCGTATTTCTAACTTACAAAGGTAAGTAATAATATTATCAAATACCCTTAAAATAAACCATCAATAAAAAAATCAAGTTAAACAACATGTTATCAAATACATGAAGTAAAATAAAAAACTATAATTTTAGTTTATTGATTTTCTTACATTTGCTTTTTAAATAAAAACTCATGACTAAGATTTTTAAATTTATTTTTGCATTAACAATTTCAATCAGCCTTGTTTCGTGTGGTGGAAACGAAACTGAAACTGAGGCAAACGACAATCAAACTTCATCTTTATTTGGAGACACATTAGATGTAGCAATTAACCAAGATGTAATTGGTTTTGATCCAATTAAAATTATTGATGGATATTCTTCACAAGTTTTGGGTCAAATTTTCGAGAGCCTTGTTAAATTTAATTCAAAAGACTTGAGTGTTGAGCCACAATTAGCCGAAAGTTGGGAAATTGACGAAAGCGGATTAGTTTATACCTTTAAATTAAAAAAAGGAGTTTTTTTTCATAACAACGATTGTTTTTCGGGGGGCAAAGGAAGAGAAGTAAAAGCTGATGATGTTGCATATTCATTTAATAGAATTTGTAATAGTGAAGTAAATTATGCTTATAGCATTATAAAAAGCAAACTAGTAGGTGCAAAAGAATCGTTTCAAAAAGCTGAATTCGTACCTGTAAGTGGTGTTAAAGTTATTGATGATTATACGGTAAGTTTTAATTTAATTAAACCATCTTCAAACTTCTTACAAACATTGGCAACAGTTAGCCTTGCTATAGTTCCTAAAGAAGCATTTGACAAAGAAAAATTTGATATAGTTGGAACAGGCCCATTTGTTTTTGACAAAAACTCGAAACACAACAATCAAATCACCTTAAAACGCAATACAAATTATCACCAACTAGATTCTGCAGGAAGTAAATTACCTTATTTAGATGCTGTTTCATTCCACGTCATTGAATCTAGTCAAGAAAGACTTGAAAAGTTTGAAAGCAAACAATTGGATATCATTGTTGATTTGCCTTCTGCATCCATTAAAAATGTAGTTGAAAACCAAATTTCTGATTTTGAATCAAAACCACCAAAATATGTTTTGGGAAGATACCCTGAATTGGTTACTGTTTATTTAGAGTTTAACACTAAAACTGAACCTTTTAAAAACACAAAGGTTAGACAAGCTATTGCCATGGCAATTGACAAAATTAAATTGGTTGATGTGGTTTTAAATGGAGAGGCTTACGGACCAGCACTAAACGGCTTGGTTCCTCCTGTAATTAAAGGTTACGACTACGAATCGGTTATAGGTATTGAACACAATATTGATAAAGCAAAAAAAATGCTTGCTGATGCTGGGTATAAAAATGGTGAAGGTTTACCATTAATCAAGTTTTACATTAGTGGCAACGAAAACCAAACATTAAGAGTGGCTTTAGAAATTCAAAAACAATTGTTATCAGAAATTAATGTAAATACAGAAATTGTTACCGTAACTTTTGCCGAGAAGTTAGCTCTTGACAAAATGGCTCATGGAAGCATGGGGGTTTCTGCTTGGCTTGCCGACTACCCTACACCTGACAATTTTTTAAACATCGGCTACGGTGGCTATGTCCCAAGCACTCTCACCGAACCTTCTTTTCCTAACTCATCGCGTTTTGTAAACAGTGAGTTCGACAACTATTTTGAACAAGCAACAACCTCAACTGATGAAGTAAAAAGAAATGAATTGTGTTTAAAGGCTGAACAAATTCTTATTAACGAAGCTCCTATCATTCCATTATGGTACAACGAAAACTATAGACTGTTTCAATCTAGTGTAGTGGGTTATCAACCTAATGTTATGCATATTCATGACCTTACCGCGGTAAGAATCGTAAAACAAGCCAACGCAACAGCTACAAAGTAAAAAAAGTATTTTTAAGGAATTAACTTACCTCGTGTAAGTTAATTCCTTATTTATTTTCAGATATTTGCACCCTCTTCAACAATATCTTGAAGTTAAGTAATATGTGGTTTAACCTTTCTAAAATCATTTTAAAAAATCGGTTGGTAATTCTAATTGGAATTGGACTAATAACTGCTGTAATGCTGTTTTTTGCCCAAAATGTTAGAATGAGTTATCAGATGGCTCAAATGCTTCCAAAAACGGATTCAACTTATATTGATTATGAAAATTTTAGAAAAACGTTTGGTGCTGATGGAAGTGTTGTTGTTCTAGGAATAAAAAATGAACAACTTTTTGAATTAAACAACTTTAATGCTTGGTATGATTTAACCAAAAACTTAAAAAACATTAAAGTCCCTTTTAAAAAAGGTAAAGAAAAAGTTATTGTAAATGGTGTTACTGAAGCACTTTCAATTGCTAATGCTTATACACTTACCCGTAACAAATCCAAAAAACAATTTGATTTAGAGCAGCTTGTAAAAAAGAAGCCCACTACTCAACATGAGGTAGATTCTTTGAAAGAAGTGTTGTTCAACTATCCTTTTTATGAGGGTTTTTTGTATTCAGACTCCACAAACGCTACCCTTATTGCTGTAACATTAAACAGAGAAGTACTTGATTCAAAATACAGAAACGGAATATTTGATGCCATAGCAAAAAAAGTAGAAGCTTTTGAAAACAAAACAGGCATAGAAGTTCATAAATCAGGGTTGCCTTTAATAAGAGCCAACTCTTCAACTAAAGTTGCTTCCGAAATAAAGCTGTTTCTTCTACTATCCATCTTAATTACAGCAGTTATTCTGTATTTATTTTTTAGGTCGTTTAAAGCAACGTTGTATTCGTTGTTAGTGGTTTGTATCGGTGTTATTTGGTCTATGGGTATTTTGGTGTTATTCGATTTTGAAATCACCATTTTAACAGGCTTGATTCCTCCTTTGTTAATTGTTATTGGTATTCCAAACTGCATTTTTTTACTGAACAAGTATCACACAGAATTTAAAAAACATGGCAATCAAATAAAATCGTTGAGCAGAGTTATTCAAAAAACTGGGAACGCGATTTTCTTAACCAATACAACCACTGCCGTTGGTTTTGCTACATTTATTTTTACTAAAAGTTCCATTTTGGTTGAATTTGGTATTGTTGCCGCTATAGATATTTTACTGGTATTTGTTTTATCAATATTATTAATTCCTATCATTTTTAGTTTTTTAAACGAACCTAAAGACCGCCATGTAAAACACTTAGAGAACAAACTCATGGAAAAGATGGTTGACAAGCTTGTTTACCTTGTGAGCTACCACAGAAAATACATTTACATTGCAACTATAATTATTGTTGGACTAGGGTTTTATGGTATTTCATTAATTAAAACTACGGGTAACATTGTTGATGACTTACCAAAAAATGACCCAATAGTTACCGACCTTAAATTCTTCGAAAAAAACTTTAGTGGTGTTATGCCTTTTGAAGTTGTGATTGATACCAAAAAGAAAAATGGTGTTTTTGCTGAAAACGCAAGAGCTTTATACAAAATAAAAAAATTACAAAAAGTTATTTCTGACTACCCTCAGTTCTCGAAACCCCTATCGGTTGTAGAGGCCATTCAATTTTCTTACCAAGCATACAAAAAAGGGAATCCAAAGTTTTACATTTTGCCTCCTGCAACTGAACTCAATAAATTAAAGGAATACATCTCTAAAGATTCAACAAGAAAAGACTTCTCTTCGTTTATTGATAGCAATAACCAAGTAACTAGAGTGAGTTTTCAAATGGCTGATATTGGCACTGAAGAAATGGAAATGTTACTTACTGAGATAAAACCTAAAATTGATTCTATTTTTAGTCCTGACGAATATAAAGTTACCCTAACAGGGACAAGCGTTGCCTTTTTAAAGGGAACCAACTATTTAGTTGAAAACCTATTTACTAGCTTGGCTTTAGCCGTTTTGTTAATTGCCTCGATTATGTCAATACTGTTTTCGTCAATTCGAATGGTGGTTGTTTCTTTAATACCAAACCTAATACCACTTATTACCACTGCAGCTTTAATGGGTTATATTGGCATCCCTATAAAACCGTCAACCATTCTTATCTTTAGTATTGCTTTTGGTATTTCAGTAGATGACACTATTCACTTTTTAGCCAAATACCGACAAGAACTTAAAAATCATACTGTTGGCTTAAAAAAATCAGTCTTAATCGCTTTAAAAGAAACGGGTGTGAGCATGATTTATACTTCAACCATTCTATTTTTTGGATTTGGAGTATTCACCGCCTCTAGTTTTGGAGGAACTGTTGCTCTAGGTTTCTTAGTTTCATTTACATTGTTAATGGCAATTTTGTCTGATTTATTACTTTTACCTTCATTACTTTTATCGTTAGATAAAGCATTGACCACAAAAGCATTTAAAAAAGAACCATTAATTGAAATTTTTGACGAAGAAGAAGACATAGAACTAGATGATTTAGAAGTAAAACCTATAGAACATCAAACTGAAGAAATAGACCAAAAGAATCAAATATGAAAGGAATAATATTAGCCGGAGGTTCTGGCACAAGATTACACCCACTTACACTAGCAGTAAGTAAGCAGTTAATGCCTATTTACGATAAACCAATGATTTATTATCCCCTTTCGGTTTTGATGAGTGCTGGAATAAACGAAATTTTAATAATAACAACACCACACGACAACCCTAGTTTTAAAATGCTGTTGGGAGATGGAACTCAGTTTGGCTGTAAATTTACTTATGCTATACAAGAAATCCCGAATGGTTTAGCTCAAGCGTTTGTTATTGGTGAAGAATTTATTGGAAACGACAAAGTTGCTCTTATTTTAGGTGATAATATTTTTTACGGAACAGGATTAGATGATTTGTTAACTCAAAAAACCAATCCTGATGGTGGGGTAGTTTTCGCTTACCATGTTAGCGACCCAGAACGATATGGTGTTGTTGAGTTTGATAAAAACCACAAGGCTATTTCTATTGAAGAAAAACCCGAAAAACCTAAATCAAACTATGCTGTACCAGGTTTGTATTTTTATAATAATGATGTGGTAAAAATAGCCAAAGAGCTAAAACCAAGTAAACGTGGAGAATACGAAATTACTGATGTAAATAAAAAATACTTAGAACAAGGTAAGTTAGAGGTTGGTATTCTGGATAGAGGAACTGCTTGGTTGGACACTGGGACTCATGCATCATTAATGCAGGCTGGTCAATACGTTCAAGTTATTGAAGAACGACAAGGCTTAAAAATTGGATGTATTGAAGAAATAGCCTTTAGAAAAGGATTTATTTCTAAACAACAATTACAAAAATTAGCAGAACCTCTTATAAAAAGCGGGTATGGCATTTATTTAATGGACATTGTAAATGAGCAATAAAATAAACATTCTAGTAACCGGTGGTGCTGGCTTTGTAGGTAGCGCTCTTGTAGAAGGCTTAATTCAAAAGCCTAACCATTTCGTGGTGGTTGTAGATAATTTACAAACAGGAAGCAAAAACAAGTTACCTTTAGCCCCAAATAAGAATTTAAAGTTTATTCAATGTGATGTAAACATTGCATCAGAAATAACTAGTGTTTTCCATACCTTTTCATTCGATTATGCTTTTCATTATGCTGCATTGGTTGGCGTTAAACGAACACTTGAAAATCCAATTAAAGTTTTAAACGATATTACTGGGATAAAAAACATATTGGAATTAGCCAAAAACACTGGAGTTAAACGAGTGATGTACGCTTCTTCTTCTGAAGTTTATGGCGAACCTGTCGAATATCCCCAACACGAAGAAACAACTCCATTAAACTCGCGTTTACCTTATGCCATAGTTAAAAATGTTGGTGAAGCTTTTTTAAAATCATACAAACAAGAATATGGTTTAGATTATACCATTTTTAGGTTTTTTAACACCTACGGGCCAAAACAAAGCAAAGATTTTGTTATTTCTAAATTTATAAATGCGGCTTTAAACAACCAAGAAATTACCATTTACGGTAAAGGCGACCAAACCCGTACGTTCTGTTTTATGGAAAACAATATTAATGCCTGTATTACTGCTGCTTTTTCCGACGATTGTGCAAACAAAACCATTAATATTGGCAACAATGTTGAAACTTCTATTTTGGATTTGGCCAAGTTGATTATAAAATTAACAGGCTCAAAATCTGAAATAAAATTTTTACCACCACTTGAAGAAGGTGACATGACGAGAAGGCACCCCGATATTACCAACATGAAAAAATTACTAAACAATAAACCCTTGATTAGTTTGGAAGAAGGAATAAACATCATTTTAAAAAATCCTTCGTATATCTTGTCGTAAATGCAAAAAATCAAGGAATACATTGATGTTGTTAATAAGGAATTAGCTAAAATTTCTTATATCGATAAAGAACCCAAAGAGCTTTATTTACCTATAAAATATTCTTTAGAATTAGGTGGTAAACGTTTAAGACCTGCCTTACTTTTATTGGCTAACAATTTATTTGGAGGCAAAGAAGAAGATGCTATTAATGCAGCTTTAGCCATAGAAATTTTTCACAATTTTACCTTGGTGCACGACGACATCATGGATAATGCACCACTAAGAAGAAATCACTCAACAGTTTATAAAAAATGGAATACCAACATTGCCATTCTTTCTGGCGATGTAATGTTTGTACAATCCTTGCAATTTTTAGCCAAATCAAACCCGACTCATTTACCCGAAATTTTAATCTTGTTTAATGCTACTGCAATAGAGGTTTGCGAAGGACAACAACTGGATATGAATTTTGAAACGCTCGACAATGTTACCATTGACGAATACATTAAAATGATTGAGCTAAAAACTGCCGTTTTATTAGCGGCAAGTTTAAAAATTGGAGCAGTATTAGGAAGCGCTACAAAAGAAGATGCCAATCATATTTATGAGTTTGGTAAAAATTTAGGTATAGCTTTCCAGTTAATGGACGACATCCTTGATTTGTATGGCGACCCTAAAAAATTCGGAAAACAAATTGGTGGCGATGTGCTAGCTAATAAAAAAACCTATTTACTTTTAAAAGCCAAAGAGCTTGCTAAAGGCGACACGAAAAAAGAATTGGATTTTTGTTTAAACTCGGCTGTTTTGGATAAAGAAAGTAAAGTAAAGCGTGTTACCAAAATTTTTGATTCGCTTAAAATAAAACAAAAAGCCGAAGCTGAAATGAATTTGTTTTACAACACAGCTTTGGCTCATTTAGATTCGATAAATGTTATTCAAGATAAAAAGCAAGTTTTTGAAGATTTTGCTAAAGTGCTGATGAACCGTGAAAGCTGAATTGGAAGACCAAAATTGGAAGTCGGAAGACCGAAGTTGGAAGATTGAAGACTGATTACTTAAGACTGTAAACTATTAACTAAATGAACATTATCCCTACATTAAGCGAGCTTACCCCCTACTACAACCGACAAGATTTAATTGAAAAAGTTGTTGCACAACTAGCCAAAGATTTTAACTGGTTTAACCTTACCGTTACTTTTACAGGAAAAGACCTTACACCTTACCAAGAGTTGTTTAACCAAATTTTGCCATTGGTAGATGAAATGCTTAACGACGATTACAACAAACTACAAGCTTTACTTTACCGAATTGACATTGATTCTGATTTTTTAAACCGTAAACTGAAAGAAGCTGCCCACGCCGATACCGATGAAGTAATTACCGACCTCATCATAAAACGAGAATTACAAAAAGTAATTATTCGAGAAATGTATAAGTAAATCATTAAAAAACCATTAATTTTTCCGTTGTAATGGAAATATTTGTATTAATTTTTCCATTATATTGGAATTTTTAGTACTCTTTTGCTCAAGTTTGTGTCCTCACAAACAATTACACCTCGAAACTTTTTTGATTTTTCTAGACTAAACAAAAAGTAATTATTCGGGAAATGTATAAGTAAAGGGTTATATTTGAGTTACATTTGATATTAATAAAAAATAATGCGATGAAAAATAAATGGATGAAAAACTTCATTGTTATACTACTTTTAGTTATTACATCTTTTACAAATTTTGTAAATGCACAAAATGATAGTTTAACTAAAAAATTCAAATCAATAAAAACGTACACTTTAGGTGATAGATTTGAAAAAAAGGGATGGACTCCAAAATTTGATGATTTTGGAAAAGCAATTTGTTATTTAGATCGGATTTCTTTAGGAAATTTCAAAGATGTTGAATTGAATATTTATTTAAATGATGACGGTACAATTTACAAGCTTAATGCAGAAGGAATGTCATGTGGAAGTTCTATGGATAAATCCAAAACATTTAGGCTAGATATCCAAGAATATTATGGTATAGAATTTAAACTTTTACCAGTAAAACCTTCTTCCCCATACAAACTTCCAGTAAATGGAGGTCAATATGGGAAAGATGTAAAATATATATACGTTGCTGATAAAAATGGGGTAAAATATACGTTAACAACAATAAACAGTGGGATGGGCGTTTCTCCTAGTAAGATCTCAATGTTCTTTTGGAAAGTTTCTTTTTCAATGACTGAAATGGATTTAGAAAAAAGAAAAAACGAACAAGATAAAATAAAGACATTAAAAGAACAAAACAAGGCAAAAAGTAATTTTTAATAAACAAAAATCAACGATTATGCTACACAAAATTTATTTACCATTTTCAGAAGATAAGCTTAAAGAACATTTTGTTCAATTAGACAACGATTCAACTAATATTGATAATCATATAGCTAGGTATAAAAAGAGTATAAAAAATTATGAATTGTTTGAGTCAAAAACACCATTTACTACTGATATTAAATTGATTCGACAAATTGAAAAAGATGAAATTTTTTGGACAGCTAGTTCTTTAATGACCATATTTCATAGTCCTAATAGAATTAGCGAATTAATAAAATTATTGACTCTTGCATATGGAGAAAAGCCGCCTTTAGATAATTTTACAAATTGGAATGAATGCTTAGCAGGAGAATTAAATTTATTCTTTGAACCGAATATTCCATCTCCAAAAATTTACCTTGATTGGCTTAAAGAAAATGTAACTATTCAAAATTTTATTCCCTACATCATTGAAAAAACTCGTAACATAAAGGGCGATTTTCGTTCTGATTTGGAAGGAGCTACTAATGTTGATGCTTTAATAATTAATTCAACTAATGGGTTTGCAATTATAATTGAAGCAAAAGTTTTGTCTGATATTTCATATCAGGTTAGTTATGATAGCATACGAAACCAAATAATTAGAAATATTGATGTTATGCTTGGTGAAAATAAAAATTTAGCAACCCCATTAAATAAAAGAATACCTGATAAATCGTTGTTTTTATTGCTAACGCCTAAACTCTATAAAGACAATCCAAGAGCAAGATTATATGGATATGCTTTTCGAGATTATAAAAATGATTTTCAAACAATTCAAGCTGATTTAGTTCATAGGAATCTTGATAAGGATCAATGTGAAAAAATTTCAAGCCGAATTGGGTGGATAACATGGGAAGATTTAAAATCAGTTAATAATGATTGCTGCAAATGGTTAAATGAAAATTTATAACATTTCCCCTCTATCTGTTCGTAATCTCTTACTACTCGCTCGGTTTTACCGAGTTAGAAATATTTCTGTTGTTTTTAACAACTAGATTCCTGCCGTCGCAGGAATGACGTAGAAAACCCAATTAACATCGTCATTCCTGTGCATCCGTCGGCTGACGGAGAAAACAGGAATCTAGCTACTGTAAACAAAACACTAATAACTAAATACCATCAACCATCAACAAAAAACTACCCCTTAATCCCAAAAGGTACTTTAACACTCAACACAAAATTTCTACCCATATCGTAAATACCATCAGGCTTTAATCGCGATAAATGGTTGTAGAATTTAGTGTTCAGTAAATTAGTTGCACCAATACTTATTTCCAATTTTTGTTTACCCAAAGCAAAGTCAGCTCCAACTTTAGCACTCAACAATACATACGATGGCGTGGCAGTTTCAAACTCGGCAAAATTGTTTTGTGCAAAAATGGTGTTAGTGGTTAAACTAATAAACGGATTTTCGCATTTCTTAAAATTATTCAACTCCACTTTTAAGGTATTGTTTAGGTTAAATGCAGGTATTCGCGGTAAATAATTGCCCTGTCGGTCTTTAGCAATTACCATGGCATAGCCCGTTTCAAAATGTAACCAATGCATAGCGTGTGGATGTATATCAATGGTGCTTTCTAGTCCATACAACTGTGCATTGGTTTGGCTGTAAGTAAAAACGGTTTCTTCTCCTATAACCGAGTCTAATGGCGACAAGAAAATGTAATTGTTGATTAAATTGTTAAACCCAGCAAATGCAATTGAAACGTGCTCACTCACATACTCAAAACCCAAATCAATTTCAAAATTCTGTTCTGTTTTCAAGGCTAAATTTCCAATTTCGTACCTAAATGTTCCTTCATGTACGCCATTTGACGATAACTCTGCTAAATTCGGAGCTCTAAAACCACTTGCTAAATTGGTACGAAACAATAATTTTTCGTTTGCCTGATACGTAAATCCTAATGAACCGTTATAACTATCGTAAAATTGTTTAAATGCTCTTTTATACCCTTCCTCATCTTGCTCTCCCATTTTAAAACCTTCCACTTTTTTAACATCATAACGCAAACCAGCCATGGTGGTAAATTTATTTTTACCATATTTAACCATAGCAAAACCGCCAGCTTGTTGTTCGTTGGCGTCGGGTATTAAATTTTCTTCACCACTGTTTCTGTTGGTTTGATATTTACCTTGTGACCCCACAATTACTTCAATGTGATTCATTTCTGGTAAATGCCATTTTACATCATACGAAGTGGTTTTTAACAACATGTTCAATGCTGCTGGGGCAGGATAATTGTGATAAACCGTTTCCGACAATTCGCCTTCTTCGTATTCAGTTCGGTTATTAACCATGTAACCTAAGTTTAGGTTAATGTGTGATTTTTTGATGTAAAAAGTGTTTTGTGTAGAAAGCGTGTGATTGGTAATAATTTGGAATGGCGATAATAACTTACGTTGCGTGTTTTGTTCGCCCAATTCCTCTGGTATGCCAATTGCAGATTGCAAAAACGAATAATCAACATCGTTTGTCCACCATTTTTTCATAAACCCAATTCCAGTTTTTAAAGCACTTTCGGTATAACGCGTATTGGTCACTCGCTCCCCATTTCCTTGCATATAATCGCCATGCGAACTATAACCACCTCTAACTCTATATCGAAAGCCATCAGTAGCTCCTTTAAAACCCATATTGGAAGTATAACCATTGGTATTCGAAAAATATTTTGTCCCAACATCACCAACAATGGTATTGATGTTTGCTGGTCGCTCCGAAATAAAATGCAACACCCCACCCATCGCATCAGCTCCATAAAGAAGTGATGAAGGTCCTTTTATTATTTCCACTTTGTCGATACCAATATCGCTCAACCCCAAGCCATGTTCATCTCCAAACTGTTGATTATCGACTGCAACACCCTCGCTGAAAACCAACACTCTATTGTAACTCAATCCACGAATTACAGGTTTACCAATATTGGTTCCTGTGCTTATCATGTTTACCCCAGCCACATTGGTTAACGATTGCATTAAAGTTGGCGACGATGATTGGGGAAGTTGTTTGTTATCGAACTGTATAACCTCAACAGGGTTTTCGTTTTGGCTACTGTGATAAACCGAAGAAACCACAAACTCCTTGGTTTCAATTACAGTTGGTTTAAGTTTAAAATCTATAACCGTATCATTTTCTACCAATATGGTTTTTAAAATGATATCATAACCCACGTACGAGATTTGAAGTTTGTAAGTGCCTTTTCTACCTAGTTTTAAGGTGAAATTTCCATTTATATCACTAACCACTCCTTTTTTGAGTTCTGGCAAATAAATGTTAACGCCAGGCAAGGTTAAATTGGTTTCAAAATCAGAAAGATTTCCACTAATTGTTTGAGCAGATATGCTCATCATTCCTATCCAAAAGAGGACAGAAAAAAACGCTATTTTTTTCATTGTTGATTGAATTAAATAATTTTCAAAAAATTGACTTGAACCAGTATAGTTTACTGTTTCGTAAATTATTTAACACACAGGCGGTGCCCGTAACGATTTTATGGAAAGAAATAAGTTTTTACTATATACTTGGAGTGTTCCAAGCGAAAATTCGCCTAGCTCATTCAAGACTACTTTACCCGATTGAAAACTTGCTGAAGTTATTGACGCAGATAAATTAAAACTACAAACTAAATCGGTAGGCGAAGCTTCTTGCTCATGAAAGTGTTGAGTATTTTTGGCTTCACAATGAAAATCATCGTGGTGATGATGAAAAAACACCTCATGTATAGTCTTACCAACAAAAGTGTTGAGTATAGTAAGTACTAAAAATAAACTGAGTATGTTCTTTAAAAATTTCACCTTACAAAACTAGTCATTTTTATTATTCAACAAAGCATTCCAACCTTGCGCAATCAACTTATGAACTTGCTCGTTCTTATCTACAATAGTATAATTTTCCTTATCAGAAGTAATATGACCAATAATGGTTACTCGTTTTTGATCTTTAATTTTTTCGTAATCGTCAAGCGAGATGGTAAAAAGCAATTCGTAATCTTCGCCTCCACTTAATGCACAAACCGTAGGATCTAAACTCATTTCTTGTGCCAATCCAACCACTGTATAGTCGATAGGAATTTTGTTTTCATAAATTACACAACCCACTTCCGATTGATTACAAATGTGCAACAAGTCTGACGACAAACCATCTGAAACATCAATCATAGCTGTAGGTTTAACACCCAATTCTTTAAACATTTCAATCACATCTTGTCGTGGTTCTGGCTTTAATTGGCGTTCCAACACATAATCATTACCCGAAAAATCAGGTTGTATGGCTGGATTATCTTTAAATATTTGTTTTTCTCTTTCTAACAATTGCAAGCCCATAAAAGCTCCGCCCAAATCGCCCGACACACAAATCAAATCGTTTTCTTTTGCTCCGTTTCTGTAAACCACGTCGGCAGCTTCTACTTCGCCAATAGCTGTAATGCTTATAATTAAACCCGAAGTTGAAGAAGTGGTATCTCCTCCTACCACATCAACACCATAAATATTACAAGCCAAATAAATGCCTTCATACAGTTCTTCCAATGCTTCAACAGACATTTTATTTGATACCGCCAACGAAACCGTAATTTGTTTCGGATGAGCATTCATCGCATAAACGTCAGAAATATTTACCACAACAGCTTTGTACCCCAAATGTTTTAACGGAGAATATAGCATATCGAAATGAACGCCTTCCACCAACAAATCGGTAGTAACAACAGTGTGTTTGTTTTTGTAATTTAAAACAGCAGCATCGTCGCCAACACCCTTAACCGACGATTTGTTTTGTAGTTCTATATTTTCAGTAAGATGTTTAATTAAGCCAAACTCTCCGAGTTGACCCAATTCACTAACTGGTTTTGGATTTTTATCTTCTAACATGATGCAAAAGTAATTAGATAATTTGAAAATGTAATGATTTGAAAATTTGTTGAAGAAACGACAAACTTTAATCTTTATAAACTTTTTACTTTATGAACTTTTGTATCTTCGTACTCATCAAAACACTAAAAAACATATTACCCAAACTAAAAACATTCACGAAATGGTTTTTCATTGTTAATGGTATTTTTTTTGTCATTACAATGATTTTGTCGTTTACTACTTTACCCTTTTGGATGTATTACGATTTGAGTATCTCTGAACATAAGTTAACCAATCCGCCAGAGTATATTGTAGTAATGAGTGGTGGCGGCATTCCTAGCGAATCGGGCTTAATGCGCACGTACAAAACTGCTGAAATGGCTAAACTATTTCCTGCTGCCAAAGTTATTGTTACCATGCCTGGAGATACTGCCGATACTAATGCATCTTGTTACTTAATGAAAAAAGAAATTGTATTACGAGGTGTAAATCCCGACAGAATTATTTTTGAAAATGTAGGAACAAACACTCGTTCACAAGCACAGGAAACACAAAAAATAATCAACTCAGATGCCCCTACTTTAATTATTACTTCTCCCGAACATATTTATAGGTCAGTAAAATGTTTCAACAAATTAGGCATGACCAATGTTTCTGGCGAACCTGCTTGGGCACAAGAAATGGAAGCTGACTTTAGTTTTGATGACGATAAATTAGGCGGAAACAAAGTGATTCCAGACATTGGAAACAACCTTCAAGTTCGCTATCAATTTTGGAATCACCTACGTTTTCAAACCTTGGTATACAGAGAATATTTTGCCATCGCTTTTTATAAAATCAAAGGCTGGATTTAATTTATTTCAATTTCTTTTCCTTAAATCTCAAAAAAAACACAAAAAACAAGCCCAGAATTTTGTTTCACTACCACTTTTTAGGTACTTTTGCTCTAATTTAGAATCAATCTAAATAAGATAATTATGATAACAGTTTCAGAAAACGCAAAAAAACAAGCTATTCATTTAATGTCAGACGACAGTGCTCCTGAAGGAAGCTTTATTCGTGTTGGTGTTAAAGGCGGTGGTTGTTCTGGTTTAACTTACGATTTAACTTTCGACCATGTGATAACTGACGACGACAAAGTTTTTGAGGATAAAGGGATAAAAATTGTTTGTGATAAAAAAAGCATTTTATACCTCGCTGGTACTGAATTGGATTTTTCTGGTGGATTGAATGGGAAAGGATTTGTATTTAAAAACCCGAATGCAAATAGAACTTGTGGTTGTGGAGAAAGTTTCTCCCTTTAGTGAAAAGTTGTAAGTAGAAAAACTTTCTACTCTTAGCTTTTAACTTTTAACTTATTAAAATGGCTTATACAGAAGACGAATTAAAAAAAGAACTTAAAACCCAAGAATATAAATACGGGTTTACATCGAATATTGAATCGGAAGTTATTCCTAAAGGTCTTAATGAAGATGTGGTACGATTGATTTCTGCAAAGAAAAATGAGCCACAATGGTTGTTGGATTTTAGACTAAAAGCTTTTGCTTATTGGAAAACCATGACCGAGAAAAAATGGGCTCACGTAAATTACCCTCCAATTGATTTTCAAGACAGCTCTTATTATGCTGCTCCAAAATCAAAAAAGGATGTGAAATGGGAAGATGTTGATCCAGAAATGAAAGCTACCATGGATAAATTAGGAATTTCTATGGATGAACAAAAAGCTTTATCTGGTGTAGCTGTTGATTTTGTAATGGACTCAGTTTCCGTAAAAACATCGTTTAAAGAAAAGTTGGGCGAACTAGGCATTATTTTCTGTTCTTTCAGCGAAGCCGTTCAAGAACACCCTGAAATTGTAAAAAAACATTTAGGTTCTGTTGTTCCTTCAACGGATAACTTTTATGCAGCTTTAAATTCTGCCGTATTTTCTGATGGGTCGTTTTGTTATATCCCAAAAGGAGTAAGATGCCCAATGGAACTTTCTACGTATTTTAGAATAAACGAAGCAAGCACTGGTCAGTTTGAACGAACTTTACTTATTGCTGATGAAGGTAGTTATGTTAGTTACCTTGAGGGCTGTACTGCTCCAATGAGAGACGAAAACCAACTGCATGCCGCCGTGGTGGAATTAATTGCTTTAGACAATTCCGAAATAAAATATTCTACCGTACAAAACTGGTATCCTGGTGATAAAGATGGTAAAGGTGGTATTTACAATTTTGTAACAAAGCGTGGTATTTGTTACACCAACTCAAAAATTTCTTGGACTCAAGTTGAAACAGGCTCTGCTGTTACTTGGAAATATCCTTCTTGCATTTTAAAAGGTGATAATGCTATTGGTGAATTCTATTCGGTAGCTGTAACCAATAATTACCAACAAGCAGATACAGGTACCAAAATGATTCATTTGGGTAAAAACACACGAAGCACCATTATTTCAAAAGGAATTTCTGCAGGTTTTAGCAACAACTCATATCGAGGGTTGGTTCAAATCAATAAAAATGCAGCAAATGCTAGAAACTTTACTCAATGTGATTCGCTATTAATGGGCGACCAATGCGGTGCCCATACTTTTCCTTACATCGAGGCAAAAAACAGCACGGCTAAAATTGAACACGAAGCAACCACTTCAAAAATTGGTGAAGATCAAATATTTTATTGCAACCAACGAGGCATCAATACCGAAAAAGCAATTAGTTTAATTGTAAACGGATATTGTAAAGATGTTTTAAATCAACTGCCTATGGAATTTGCAGTAGAAGCACAAAAATTATTAGAAATTAGTTTAGAAGGAAGTGTGGGCTAAAAGCCCCACCCGACCTCCCCTTCGGGGAGGAGAGACTAATGTCAAAAAAGAAGAAAGACAAATTGAAAAATAAAACATTATATAAACACTAAACTAAAGCCTCCCCTTCGGGGAGGTTGGAGGGGCTACTATGTTAAAAATAAAAAATTTACACGCAAACATCGACGGAAAAGAAATACTAAAAGGAATTAACCTTGAAGTAAAAGCAGGAGAAGTACACGCTATAATGGGTCCAAATGGTTCTGGAAAAAGTACGCTTTCGGCTGTATTAGCAGGAAGAGAAGAATATGAAGTAACAGAGGGCAGCGTTGAGTTTGACAATCAGGATATTTTAGATTTAAGTCCTGAAGATAGAGCTAGAGAAGGTTTGTTTTTGGCATTTCAATATCCAATTGAAATACCAGGAGTTAGCAACATTAATTTTTTGAAAACTGCAATAAACGAAACTAGAGCTTACAAAGGTTTAGAACCCATTTCTGCAAAAGAATTTTTAGCCAAAGTAAAAGACAAATCTGCTTTGGTAGAATTGGATGCTAAATTAGCTAACCGTTCGGTAAACGAAGGTTTTTCTGGCGGCGAAAAAAAGAGAAACGAAATTTTTCAAATGGCAATGTTAGAGCCGAAGTTATCTATTTTAGATGAAACTGATTCAGGTTTGGACATTGACGCTTTAAGAATAGTTGCCAATGGTGTAAACAAATTAAAATCGAACCAAAATGCTACTATTGTAATAACGCACTACCAAAGATTACTGGACTATATCGTGCCAGATTTTGTACACGTATTATACAACGGTAAAATTGTAAAAACAGGTGGCAAAGAATTGGCATTAGAACTAGAAGAAAAAGGTTACGACTGGATTAAAGAAGCGAATGTTGAATTGTAAGATGATAATTGAAAAACAAAAATGGTAACAGAACTAACAAAAAAAGACCAACTACTCGACACCTTTAAAGCACTTAATTTTAGTGCAGAACAAGACTATTATACCAATCTCCGTAAAGATGCTTTAAAAGAAATTGAATCATTAGAATTACCTACAACTGGAACTGAATATTGGAAATATACTCGTCTAGGTAAAATCACCAACAAAAAATTCAATATTTCAAGCCCTCAAATTCAAGACGTTAAACCCTTTTTAATACCAAATTTAGATGCTAACATCATTGTTTTGGTAAATGGAATTTACAACAATAGTTTATCAAAAATTGAGCAACAGGTTGGTGTTGTTGCATCTTCTTTATCAGAGGCTAAAAAAAACAATACAGCACTATTCAAAACAACTTTTAACGCTTATACAAAAGAAAGAAGCGAATTGTTTTTAGCAATAAACAATGCCTTCCATACCGATGGCGTTTTTATTGCTATTGATAAAAACAAAACAGCAAACAAGCCTTATCACATCATCAACATTACTACTCAAGACCATACAATTACACAAACAAGGAATTTGTTTGTTGCTGAAAAAAGTACCGACATCAAAATTCTTGAATCGTTTGTAAATATTGATGGAAAAGAAAATTTTATCAATTCTGTTTCTGAAATTGTAGTTGGTGAAAATGCTCAATTTGAATACAACAAACTACAAGATAAAACACAAGACAATTATAGCATTTCAACCGAACAAGTTTACCAACAAGCAAACAGTAATTTCACAATTAATACTACTACTCTCAATGGTGCTTTGGTTCGAAACAACTTAAACATTGAAGTTGATGCAAGCAATTGCGAAACCAACTTAAGCGGACTGTATTTAGGGCAAAACAACGACCACATAGATAATCATACCATTGTTGACCACAAGAAACCACACTGTAACTCAAACGAGGTTTATAAAGGAGTTCTAGACAATACATCTACTGGAGTATTTAATGGTAAAGTATTTGTCCGCCGAGATGCGCAAAAAACCAATGCTTTTCAAGCTAATAATAACATTTTATTGTCAGACGATTCTGTGGTAAACTCAAAACCAGAGCTGGAAATATATGCCGACGATGTAAAATGTAGTCACGGCTCAACAACTGGGCAAATTGACGAAGAAGCGATTTTCTATTTACAATCGAGAGGAGTTAGCCGAAAAGGAGCTTTAAACTTGATGATAAATGCCTTTGCAAAAGATACTTTAGAAAAAATAGGTATTCCTGCTTTTCAGGAGTACATTGATTTAAAAATTGAAGAACGATTCCAAAAATAAATTGAAGACAGCTACCCCAATATTAGACATTGAAAAAATCCGAGCAGATTTTCCTATTCTCCATCGAGAAGTAAACGGAAAATCTCTAGTCTACCTGGATAATGGAGCTACTTCACAAAAACCGAAATTGGTTATTGATGCTATAAATAAGTATTACACTTTTGAAAACAGCAACATACATCGAGGCATTCACACATTAAGCCAAGAAGCAACAAATGCCTACGAAATTGCTCGAAAAAAACTACAACATTTTATTAATGCAGAACACGAACACGAAGTCATTTTTACAAAAGGAACTACCGACAGCATTAATTTAATCGCGTCAAGTTTTGGAAAAAAACACTTAAAAAAAGGAGACGAAATTATCATCTCAACCATGGAACACCATTCAAACATTGTTCCTTGGCAAATGATTTGTGAAGAAAAAGGGGCTATTTTAAAGGTGATTCCAATCAACGAAAAAGGCGAAATTATTTTTGAGGAATTTACCAAGTTGATTTCCAACAAAACTCGAATGGTAGCTGTAACCCATGTATCTAACACTTTAGGAACGGTTAATCCAATAAAAGAGATTATCAACTATGTTCGTCAACACGCTCCCCTTTCGGGGGAGATGGAGGGGGCTTTTATCTTGATTGATGGCGCTCAAGCTGTCCCTCATACAAAAGTAGATGTTCAAGCATTAAATTGTGATTTCTATGTGTTTTCTGGACACAAAATGTTTGGTCCAACCGGAGTTGGAATTTTATATGGCAAAGAAAGTTTGTTAAACGACCTACCTCCATACCAAGGTGGTGGAGATATGATCAAAACCGTAACATTTGAAAAAACGACTTACAACGAACTGCCTCATAAGTTTGAAGCTGGAACGCCAAATATTGTTGGTGGAATTGGTTTAGGTGTAGCCGTAGATTATATGAATGCTATCGGTATTGATAAAATTGAAGCATACGAACACGAATTATTGACTTATGCTACCGAACAAATTAAACAAATAGTAGGCGTTCGAATCATTGGCGAAGCAACAAAAAAAGCAAGTGTACTTTCATTTGTTGTTGAGGGGACTCATCCATCAGACATCGGAATGATAATCGACAAATTAGGCATAGCCATAAGAACTGGACATCATTGCACTGAACCTTTAATGAATCGGTTTAATATTCCTGGTACAGCTAGGGCATCTTTTGCTTTTTACAATACTTTTGAAGAAATAGATATATTTATTGCTGCATTAAACAGAGCAATAAAGATGTTAAGATAGGTTGTCATTTCGAGCGAAGTCGAGAAATCTTGTTAAAAGATGCTTCGACAAGCTCTGCATGACAAGGAAAATATAGAATAATGACAATAAAAGAGAAACAAGAAGAAATAGTCGAAGAATTTGCTTTGTTTGATGAGTGGATGGACAAGTATGAGCACATCATTGAATTAGGAAAAGATTTACCCTTAATTGATGACAAATACAAAGTTGACGAAAATTTAATAAAAGGTTGTCAAAGTAGAGTGTGGTTGCATGCCGAATATACAGATGGTATAATTAATTTTACAGCAGATAGCGATGCCATCATTACTAAAGGGATAGTAGGTTTAGTAATCAGGGTTTTTTCAGGTCATACACCTAAAGAAATTGCTGAAACTGACTTGTTTTTTATCGACCAAATTGGATTACAAGAACATCTATCTCCAACAAGAAGCAATGGTCTTTTAGCCATGTTAAAACAAATAAAAATGTACGCTATAGTTTTTAGTTCACAGTCCAACAGTTGACAGTAAAACAGTGAACTAAAAACCGTTAACAAAAAAAGAAATGGGATTTAATTTTGAGAAATTAGTCGTTTGGCAAGAAGCAGTTGAATTAACGGGAAAGATTCATAATTTAACATTAACTTTTCCTAAAGAAGAACTTTATGTCTTAAACAGTCAAATAAAAAGGGCGGCTGACTCTATAGCTTTAAATATTGCAGAAGGCTCAACCGGACAATCAAAAAAAGAATTTAACCGTTTTTTAGGCTTTGCTTTACGCTCTGGAATTGAAATCATTTCCTGTTTATATGTTGCAAAAAGAAGGTCTCTAATTAATGACGATATCTTTAAAGAATATTACAAAATAACCGAACAACTTATTATAAAAATTCAAGCATTAAGAAAAAGTTTACGCGAAGACTAACATCCGAGAACAGTGAACTGAAAAACTGTGAACAAATTATGAGTGAAGATAATCAACACATGGAGAAAATCTCCAAACAAGATGTAGAGCAACAAATCATCGAAACATTAAAAACGGTTTACGACCCTGAAATTCCTGTTGATGTTTATGAAATGGGATTGATTTATGAAATTAACATCGACGATGATTTTAATGCTGAAATTATCATGACTTTAACTTCTCCATCGTGCCCAGTTGCAGAAACATTGCCAGAAGAAGTACGCCAAAAAACCGAAGCCTTATGGAGCGTAAAGTCAGCAACAGTAACACTAGCATGGGAACCGCCTTGGACAAAAGACATGATGAGTGAAGAAGCCAAATTTGAGTTGGGCTTCATGTGAAAACGAGCTAAAAAGCTCATTCAGAATATTATCTGCACAAATGTTTTGTTATTCTAAACAAAAGCTTACATTTGCAGCCTTAAAATTTTATTAACAATTAAATATTAAAAAATGCCTACAAAAATTAGATTACAAAGATTTGGTAAAAAAGGTTATGCTTTTTTCCATGTTGTTGTAGCTGATAGTCGTGCCCCACGAGATGGGAAGTTTATTGAGAAATTAGGCACGTACAATCCAAACAACAACCCAGCAACAATTGACATAAACTTTGAAAGAAGTTTACACTGGGTTAAAACCGGTGCTCAACCTACCGACACTTGTAAAGCACTTCTTTCTTATAAAGGAGTTATTTACAAAAACCACCTTGATAAAGGTGTTGTTAAAGGTGCTTTAACACAAGAGCAAGCTGACAAAAAATTTGCTGCTTGGTTAAGTGAAAAAGAAGGTAAAATTGACGGTAAAAAAGCTGGTTTAAGCAAAGCTGCTCAAGATGCTGAAAAAGCAAGAATGGCTGCTGAGAAAGCTGCGAACGAGAAGAAAGCTGCTGAAATTTTAGCTAAAAACACTCCAGTTGTAGAAGAGGTAGTTGCTGAAGAAGCTCCTACTGCTGAAGTTACTGAAGAAGCTGCTCCAGAAGTAGTTGCTGAAGCTACTCCAGAAACTGAAGCTCCTGCTGAAGAAGAAAAAACAGAAGAATAAATCATGAAAATTGAAGAGTGCTTTTATTTAGGTTACACTTCTAAAGTTCATGCTAAACACGGAGAACTCATCGCCAAGCTTGATGTAGACAATCCGAATAAATACAATAAATTGGAATCAGTGTTGATTCGTTTAAACAAAAACGATAATTCACTGATTCCTTTTTTTATTACCTCTGCCCAAGTTTTAAACAATGGCACTGTTAAACTAAAAATTGAAGATGTTAACGATGTAGAACATGCTCAAACTTTAGTTGGTAAAGAGTTGTTTTTACCCCTAACCAAATTGCCAAAACTTACAGGTAACCAGTTTTATTATCACGAAATAATTGATTTTGAAGCTATTGATGCTGAAAAAGGAAATATTGGAAAAGTTTTCAATGTGATGGAATTACCTCAACAATCGGTATTGGAGATAAAACACTCATCGGGCAAAGAAATTTTAATACCGATTACCGACGATGTGGTAAAAAAAGTTGATCGCAGTGCCAAAACAATAGAAATTAATGCACCAGAGGGTCTGATTGACATTTATTTAGACTAATCATGTCTGATGTTTTCCAATTTAAACATTTTGCTATAAAACAAAACTTATGTGCCATGAAAGTTGGTACAGATGGCGTATTATTAGGTGCTTGGACTAAAGCACCAACTGGGAATGTACTAGACATCGGTTGTGGCTCTGGTTTAATTAGTTTAATGATAGCTCAACGCAACCCAAATACCCAAATTGATGCAATAGATGTTGACCAAAACGCTTTTTTGCAAACAACCGAAAACATTGCAAATTCAGAATGGAAACACTCCATAAAATCGCATCACACGACCTTACAAAACTTTACAACGGATAAAAAATACCAGCTTATCGTTTCCAACCCACCATTTTTTGTAAATGCTACAAAATCAGCAAACAACTCAAAAAACATTGCCAGACATACTGATGAATTATCGTTTAACGATTTGCTTCATCATGTTTCTAAACTACTCGAAAAAGAGGGCGTTTTTAGTGTTGTTTTACCTATTATAGAAGAAGTTGAATTTTGCAAAATAGCTTCAGTACATGAGTTATTTTTAAACAGAATTTGTTACGTAAAACCTAATTTACAAAAAGAACCGAAACGAATTTTAATGGAATTCTCGTTAACCAACACACCTGTTATTATGGAATCTGTTACTATAGAAACAGAAAAAAGACACCATTACACCGAAGAATATCGTAATTTAACCCAAGATTTTTATTTGCATTTTTAACATGGCGTTCGATAATTACCAAGCTAAAAAATTTACCACCACCAAAACCATTATGGTGAACGATAATTTGACCGTTGAACAACCATTACAAATCTGCATCAACAACGAACCCTTTACCGTTACCATGCGAACGCCAGGCAACGATGAGCAACTCATTACTGGTTTATTGTACTCTGAAGACATTTATAGAAATACCCTGCAACATCTTAACATTACGCTTAAAGAGGAAGAAAATACCTCTATTGCAAATGTTACAGTCGATGAAAAATTATTAGGAAAAGGTTATTTAAACAGCAGGAATTTTTTATCGGTTTCGTCGTGCGGAATTTGTGGTAAAAAAGAATTGGACGAGTTGGTGCAACACCACGATAAAATTCCTGAATACACCATTTCTCATGCAACTTTAACCAGTATGTTTGAGCAAATGAAAAAAGGGCAACATACTTTTTTACAATCAGGTGGCTCACACGCTGCGGCAGCTTTTAATAAAAATGGAGAGTTACTTTCCATTATGGAAGATATAGGCAGACACAATGCTGTGGATAAGGTTATTGGAGACCTTATTATTGCAGACAACTTAAAGCAAGCTTGTTGCATTGTAGTAAGTGGAAGAATATCGTACGAAATTGTAATTAAGTCCTTTGCTGCAAAAATTGGCATTTTAGCCGCAGTTTCTGCACCTTCTACCCTAGCGGTAGATTTCGCCAAAGAATTAGGCATTACCTTGTTAGGTTTTTGTAGAGGTGATAATGCCACTTGTTATTCGCATACTGAAAGGATTGGATAATTAAATAAAACCGTAGAGACGGATAATTATCCGTCTCTACTTATCTACATTATTCATCACCTTTGTTTGAATTCGTATGCTTTCGTCGTGTATTAGTTCAAGCATTTTTCGAATAAAATCGTGGCTCAGCCCTACTTTTTCGGCTAAAAAAGTTCGGTTGTTTAAAATTTTCTCCCAACGATCCAATTGAAGTATCGTAATATTGTTCTCTTTTTTATAGACTCCAATTTTTTCAATAATTGCCATTCGTGAGGCAAATTTATTAATCAATTCTTCATCTAACTCATCAATAACCACTCGTAATTGTTCAATGTGCGAAATCAATTCTTGGTTTTGGCAAAGCTTTTCTCGTACCGTTAAGTTGTTTAACAACAACAAGAGTTCTGCTGGAGTCAATTGTTGTTCGGCATCGCTTTTTGCAATAGTAGGATTGTGATGTGTTTCAATCATTAACCCATCCATTTCCATGTCTAACGCTTTTTGAGCAACTCCCTGAATCAACATTTTATCGCCCGCAATATGGCTAGGGTCGCACAACATAGGCAAATCAGGACAAAGCATTTTTAATTCTATGGGTAATTCCCACATAGGAGCATTGCGGTAAGTGTTTTTATCAAATGAAGAAAAACCTCTATGAATAGCTGCTATTTTTGTAATTCCAACGGCATTAATACGTTCAATAGCTCCGATCCACAAATTTAAATCGGGGTTTATCGGGTTTTTAATTAAAACAGAAATATCCACACCTTTTAAGGCATCAGCAATTTCCTGCACTGAAAATGGGTTAACAGTTGTTCGAGCACCAATCCACAAAATATCAATGTTATTTTTCAAACATTCTTCTACGTGTTGAGCATTGGCAACTTCAGTTGCTACTGGTAATCCAACAGCCAAACCAGCATCTTTTAGCCATTTTAAGCCAACACTTCCAACTCCTTCGAACGCATTTGGTCGTGTTCGTGGCTTCCAAATTCCTCCACGTAAGACAGAAACTTTGCCACTTTCGGCAACTAATTGTGCTGTTTTTAAAACTTGTTCAGGACTTTCTACACTACAAGGACCAGAAATAACACATGGCTTTGTTTTAGTCAGCCACGTATTTTTATCTTGTATATTTAAATTGATTTTCGACACGCTATTATGCTAAAGCCTTGTTTAGTGATTGTTGCACCATCGACTTTACCGTTTTTACAATCGCATCAACATTATAAAAACATTCGTTGTACAATTCGTTTTGAGTACCATGCTCTATAAATTTATCGGGCACACCCAGGCGTTTCACTGTAGCTTTATAATTGTTGTCTGCCATAAATTCCAATACTGCACTACCCATTCCACCCATTACACATCCATCTTCAAGCGTAATAACTTTATCAAATTTGGCAAATACTTCGTGTAACAACAATTCATCAATAGGTTTTACAAAACGCATATCGTAATGAGCGATACTCAACCCGTCTTTTTCTAACACCTCAATTGCATTTATTGCTTCTGTACCTATTGCTCCAATCGAAAGTATTGCCACATCATTTCCATTTTTCAGACGCTTTCCTTCCCCAATTTTAATTTTCTTAAAAGGCGTTTTCCAATCCACCATTGAACCATTTCCTCGCGGATAACGAATAGAAAAAGGACCATGATTTTCAGCCTGAGCAGTATACATTAAATCTCTCAAATCTTCTTCATTGAGTGGAGCAGAAACTATCATGTTTGGGATACATCTAAAATACGCCAAATCATAAGCTCCATGATGTGTTGCTCCATCAGCACCAACCAATCCCCCTCTATCTAAACAAAATACCACATGTAATTTTTGCAATGCCACATCGTGTATAACTTGGTCGTACGCTCGTTGCATAAACGATGAGTAAATGTTGCAAAAAGGAATCAAACCTTGAGCAGCCATTCCAGCAGAAAAAGTTACAGCGTGTTGCTCAGCAATACCAACATCAAAAGCTCTGTCAGGCATGGCTTTCATCATAATATTTAACGAACAACCCGAAGGCATTGCAGGAGTTACTCCAACAATTTTTTCGTTTTTCTCAGCTAATTCAACAATGGTATGTCCAAACACATCCTGAAATTTAGGAGGCTCGGGATTTTTTGGCGTAATTTTTATAATCTCACCTGTTTCTTTATTAAAAATACCTGGTGCATGCCATTGTGTGGAATCTCCATCTTCGGCAGGCTTGTAACCCTTTCCTTTTTCGGTGATACAATGTAGAATTTTTGGCCCAGGAATGTCTTTTAAATCGTTTAGGACTTTTACCATGTGATTTACATCATGTCCATCTATTGGACCGAAATACCTAAAGTTTAACGATTCGAATAAATTACTTTGTTTTAACAAGGTAGATTTTATTCCATTTTCGATTTTTTGTGCAATCGCTTGAGCATTTGGTCCAAATTTACTCACCAATCCCAACAAATTCCATACCTCATCTTTTACTTTATTGTAAGTATGTGATGTAGTGATATCAGTTAAATATTCTTTTAAAGCCCCAACATTTGGGTCAATAGCCATGCAATTATCATTCAACACCACCAACAAATTGGTATTTTCAACACCACCATGATTTAATCCTTCAAATGCTAAACCTGCAGTCATTGAGCCATCTCCAATAATGGCAACATGTTGTCTATCTTCATTTTGTTGACGAGAAGCAACAGCCATTCCTAAAGCAGCAGAAATTGAGGTTGAAGAATGTCCAACGGCAAAAGAATCGTATTCACTTTCAGATGGTTTTGGGAAACCACTAATCCCTTTATAAATTCTGTTGGTATGAAATTGTTCTCTTCTTCCTGTTAAAATTTTATGTCCATATGCTTGATGCCCAACATCCCATACCAGCTTATCGTATGGAGTATTAAAAACATAATGAAGTGCAACCGTAAGCTCTACAACTCCTAAACTTGCTCCAAAATGACCTCCCTTTTTTGAAACTACATCAATAATAAAATCGCGTAGTTCTTCACAAAACTGTTGCAATTCATCTTCAGTGATTTTCTCACGTAAATCTGTAGGTAAATTAACCTGCTCTAAAAGTTTCCCTGCCTTATAAGACGTCATTTAGTTCTTTTTAAGATGTTCAAAGTTACTGATATTTTAAATACCTACTTCTAACCTTTTATTTAAAGATGTATTGCATGAAATTAGATGTGATTTGTTAAAAATGATTAAAATCACGCTGCTTTTGTAGCATAAAAATGGTATCTAAGTTATCTATATGTAAAAAAGAAATTGTATTTTTAACACTCAAACAACTTAAAATTAGAATTATGAAAGCTATTAAAATTGGATTAACTTTATTTGCCATGATTGCAATGGTAACTTTTAGTTCTGCACAAACTGCTGAACAAAAAGCTGAGAATCAAGCAAGAATTGAAAAAATAATAACTCATTTAGAATTATCTAATGAGCAAGCAGCAAAGGCAAGAATCATTAATGAAAAGTATTTTGGATTAATGTCAAATGCTAAAACTGATGAAGAAAGAAAACAACTGAATGATGAAGCTGATGCTGAAGCAAAGAAACTCCTAACTGAAGAACAGTATACAAAATATAGAGCTTACTTAACTGCTGAGAGCAATCCTGTAATAGCTCCAAAAACAAGACCTGTAAAATCTTCGTCTGCAACAAAAAACTAAAACAACATCAACAAAATAATAAGAGGGCTATCAATGATAGCCCTCTTATTAATTAATGACCTCCCTTTTTACAGCAATCGGGCAAGTTATTATAAGCCTTTTCATCTGCTGGAACATCATCTGCATCGTAACCAACTTTACTTACTGCTTCTCTAATTTTTTCTGCCGAAGTTTTTTTAGCTACATACTCCACAGTTAAAGTAGCCGTTGCAACATCAAGATTAAAAGTTTTAACTCCTTTTTCGTAAGCCATTGCTTTTTCTATGGTTTGTTTACACATTTCGCATTGAGCCGAAGTTTTAATGCTTATTTTTTCTAAATCATTTGCTTTTTGAGCAAAAGCAGTAGTACTCATTATTACAAGTACAAGAATTGATTGAATTACATTTTTCATTTTTTTACATTTTTATAATTATTACTATTTTATATTATATCTAAATCCGGTATAAACCATCCGTCCGTTAATCGGACCCCATATCATTGAAGCATCAAATTCCGAACCAAATGGTTGATTTGAAGCAATGATAGGTGATGACTGTTTAAAATCGGTTACATTTTCTACCCCTAAATACACTTCAAACTTTCTAAACGCTCTGGTTACTTGAGTATTTATGGTTATAAATGCGTTAGAAACATTCTTTAGCTGATTTTCGGGTAAATTAGCTGTTGTTGAAGGTAGTCGACTCACTCCAAACCATTGCATAGTAGCATCAAATTTCCACTTATCGAAATTAGTAAAATAGGCAACATTGGCTAAAACCCTATGTTTTGGAACAAGTGGTTTATCCCTTAATCCTGCTCTATAATCAGTTTTAATTTCGTAAAACTTGTAAGCCGTTTTAAACTCAATTTGTTTGGTTAAATTAATACTATATTCTGCTTGAAAACTGTGAGAATATGATTTACCAGTTAAATTATAAAAAGCAACCTCTCTAGGGTTTTCAACATCAACTACTACCTGATTTTCAAAATCAGTGAAATAATAATCAAAATCAAGTGTCATGTCCTTTTTTAGAGCAGTAAACTTATGCGTTAAACTCGTTCCATAATTCCAAGCAACTTCTGGTTTTAAATTTGTAGCTAAAACAACTCTTCTTGAACTCGACATTACCGATGCACTTTCTATTAATGGGTTAGCTGTTCGATAACCTCTCCCTAACGAAAACCTTAAAGCAGTTAGTTCAGTTAAATTGTATTTGTAATGAACCCTTGGCGTAATATAATCACCATATAAATTATGATAATCGTAACGCAACCCCACAACTAACGAAGTTTTGTCTTTAACCAAACTAAACTCCGTAAAAATACCCGGAACCACTTCTTCTCTGCTAAACAACGAATCGTTAAAGTTGTTCTGAAAATCATCAAAAACCAAACTTCCTCCCATTCGAATGGTGTTGTCGGTATTTCCAATAATAGTTTGATAAATCGTGTTTAAATACCCACTTTTTTGAATAGCATTATATTTCTTTAACCCATAATTAGAATTGTGTTCATGATATCGAACAGTAGATATTACACCTATGCTTTTATATGGCTGTTTAGGGAACAAAAAACCATTTTTAGAAAACAATTCCAACTGTTTGGTTTCTACATTTATTTTAAACGGATTTTGAACATCAGTAATTTTAAATTGTCCAGCCTTTAAATCTTCATAAACCCCTCTAATTCCAATTTGTGACTCACGTTTTTCTCCGCTATATTTCCATCTATTAAAAATATTGTATTGTGTTTTTATTGGATTATCCAAAAAGCTATCGTTGTTATTGTCTAATTGAGGAGATTGGTTACTCACATGAACAAACTGCATATTGCTCCATTTTGTATTCAATTTTTGAGCAGCATGAACATTTAATTCAGCTCTCCCAAACATGTTTATGTAACCATTCACAAAAAAACGATCCGATTCTTCAGGCTTTTGTAGTTCTATGTTTATTTGACCAATAATAGATTCATAACCATTTATCACAGAACCTGCTCCTTTTTTAATTTGGATAGATTGAGCCCAAGTTCCTGGTACAAACGTTAATCCATATGCCGACGACAACCCTCGTACAAACGGCATGTTTTCAATTTGAATTTGAGTATAATAACCATCCAAACCTAGCATCTGAATTTTTTTGGTTCCTGATACGGCATCAGTAAAATTAACATCTACAGAAGCATTGGTTTCAAAGCTTTCCGAAATATTACAACACGCTGCTTTGGTTAATTCTTTTGAAGAAAGTGTTTCGACATGAATGGGCGAAACTAAACTTACTGAACTTGTTTTTTCACGTTCAGCGATTTCAAAAACGGCTAATTGGATATCTTTTTTTAGTTTTATCTTGAGACTATTCTCAATTTTTTTTACCACAATCGAATCGGTCTGATAACCAACATAACTGATGATTAATGTGGCTGGAAAATTAGTTGGAGCATCTATCTCAAAATTACCGTCTACATCAGTAACAGTTCCTCCTTGTACATTTTGCCAATACACATTTGCCCCTGGTATAGATTCTTGTCTATTTTTTGATTCTTCCCTTATTTCTTCAAAAACCTTACCCGATATTTTTTGCGAAAAACCGCTTTTTAAGAGCAAAATCAGCAGAAATAAACTTGCTATTTTAATTGATTTCATAATTATAACCTTTAGTAAATACTATTAATGATTTTATAGCCTCTGAGGACTACCAAATTCATTATCGGTTATAATCTAAATACTTGTATAAGTTTTAATAAACTGTACCCGCCGAGTGGTGGTGAAGAGTTGGAATAAAAATTAACTAAATTGGATGAGCTAACTCCATCAAATTCAGTTACTAATACTTTGGTAAACACAACTAAAAATGTCAAAGCATCAAATGATGTTACTTTAACTACAGTATCGTAATCATAATCGAGGGTAATTTTATCAAAATCACAACATTTTTTCGAAATGGTGTTGTTTCCTTTAACTGGAGCACAATCTTCCATTTTTTCTAAACTGTATTTTACCTTACCACTTAATAGACAAGTCATTTTAGTAACACTAACATTAACAGACGCTACTAACATTAATAGTACTAAAAAATAAGCTGTGATATGTTTTAAAACATTAAGCATAAATATGTTAACAAATTTACATTTTTTTAAATTAAATATGATTACTTCTTTCAATTAACTTTTAAACCATAACTAAAGTGAATTAAACCCTATGTTGTTATAATGTAAATAATCTAAATAAAGTATAAATAAATTATGAAGAAAATGAATAATCATTCCTAACCATATCACTTTAAATCTATACCTAATGTATCCCAACACAATGCCAAAGGGAAAGATCCATAAAAAAGATATAAAAGACAAATGAATTAACGCAAACAAAAAAGAAGTTAAACATATCGTAACCCAAGGGCTAGATACATTAATAAGTTGATTATACAAAAAACCTCGAAAACCTATCTCTTCGAATACTGCAGGGGTAACAGAAATAAAAATTACAGACCAAAAAATCGGGTAATCAAATTCTGAATATTTTTGATAACAATTATACTTGTCATCAAAAAGAAAAATATTAATCTCATTCATACTGAAATGAACTATCAACGAACTAATAATTGGAAAAATAAGAGTGAACCCTATTATTTTATACGGAATTTTTTTAATTATAAATAAATCGATGATTTTACGAAGATCCATCAACATGAAAATAAAAACAATGATGGCAAAAGTCATTTCAATAAACAGCTCATATAAAAATTGGGACTTTTGTGGCATAGTTATGTACACCCCAATTAAATACAAGATATTTACAAAATAAAAAATCAGAGATTTAGTCAAATAAGTCGACAAATCTTTTTCCACATTTACTTTAGAACCACATCTTGAACAGAATTTTACAGGTAATTGAAATTCTTCATTACAGTTTTTACATTTTATCAAATCAACTTGTTCTTTCATTATTTTTTTGAGCTGCTTTAGCAGAATAAAGCCCTTTTCCTAAATAAAACAAAACAACTCCTTTAAGAATTATACCTTTAAATATTGTTGAAGGATCAATTAATCCATTTAACACTATTACTGTAACATATAAAACTAACCCTGAAAAAATAGCTGCTAATGGCTTTTTCTTAGACCAAAAACCAAGAGCAACATATATTACAGTTAAAATAATATTCACTATTAAAACAGCTAATTCTTTTGAAAGAAAATAAAATACGACACCAGAAAGAAAGGTAATTCCAGACATAACAAATAAAGTAGTTCTAGCTGATTTAACTACTTTATCAGCATCAAAATGCTTATTCTTTTCCATAACGTTGTTCGCATGAAAGACAGACTTTTCTTTATCTGTTCCATTCTCAGGGTAACCACAAGAAGAACAGAAAAAAGCATTTAATTCAATACTTTCAAAACAATTTGAACACTTTGAGTCCTTTTTTTCAACTTCAATTTCCATATAGGTATCCTTTTTTTGATATAACCAAATATAAATATTATTAGACACATAAACATTCTTCTCAAAAGAATCTTAATTATTATCTAGGATTCCAAAAAACAGTTTATTTGTTATTTATTTTGAGGTAATATTTTATTTAATTTCACAAAAAAATAAAACTCATACCGAATGAAAACTAAATCAATTTTACCAGCATTATTTATAGCAACAACATTATTTTTAATGGCATGTGGTGGTAATGATGAGCCAAAAGAAGCCAAAGAAGTTGGATTTGAATTACAAGCTTCGATAACCGGATTAACTTACCAAAAAGCTTATTTATCGGAATATAAAGAAGGTGAAATGTTAAAAATTGATTCGGCAGACGTAAAAGATGGAGTGTTTTCTTTTAAAGGCGAATTAGTATTACCTGAAGTAAGATATGTAAGTTTTAATGATGGAAAAGAAATGTTTCCTGTTTTTGTTGAAAATAACACCATTCAAATTACAGGATCTTTAGCTAGTCCTGATAGTATTAAAATTGTAGGCTCGGCTTCTCAAAAAATTGTAGATGACTTTAAAACTGGTCTTAAATCTCATGAAGCAATCATGAACGGAATAGTTGATCGATACTATGAAGCTGAAGACAAAGGCGATGAAGAAGCCATGAAAAGCATTGATACAGAATATTACGCCGCTGACTCTGTTAAAAATGTTTACATAGAAGAGTTTATAGCAAAAAACAATTCATCAGTTGTCGCTCCTTATTTGAGTTTAAGATATTTGTTGAGTGGTTATGAAATTCCTCAAATAGAATCATTGGTAGCTTCTTTTAAGGATGATGCTAAAAAATCGATTTATACCACTAATATTACTGACCGCTTAGCTGTTCTTAAAAATTCTCAAGTTGGCTCTCCTGCTCCTGAATTTTCTATGAATGATGCTGATGGCAATCCAATTGCTCTATCTTCATTTAAAGGCAAATATGTGCTTATCGATTTTTGGGCTTCGTGGTGTGGACCATGTAGAGCTGAAAACCCTAATGTTGTTGCAGCTTACAAAAAATTCAATAAAAAAGGTTTTGACATTTTTGGTGTTTCTTTAGATGAAAACAAAGACAAGTGGTTAGAAGCCATCAAAAAAGATGGTTTAACATGGAAGCACGTTAGCGACTTAAAAGGATGGAGTAATGCAGCTGCTAAATTGTATGGTGTTAACTCTATTCCTCATTCAGTTTTGTTAGATAAAGAAGGTGTAATTATAGCAAAAAACCTGCGAGGCGAGGATTTGCACAAAAAACTTGAAGAAGTTTTGAAGTAATCTATTCCTCATCAAACCGTCCATAATCAAGTGATTTATTCACTTTTTTTCGAACCCAATTTGGCAGTTGGCGTGTTTCTTTGTACTCAATCAGCACTTGTTTAAGTTTACTTTTTCGGTATTTAATTAACATCATAGAACCATTTACAAAAAATGGAAAGCTAACAACCGACAAACCTACACTAAAAATTGGTAGGACAGGATACAAAGCTGCCGTTATCGGGAACATCGACATTTGACCCAATGCAGAATTGCTCTTTTTATCAAAAAAAATATTAATTACCGTTGACGAAGTATCGTTAATTGAATATTTTGCAATAAAGTCGCTGTACTCCATGTGTCTTGCTTTCACCTCTACACTATCTTTAGTTTGGCAATAACTTACCAAACAGTTCGAAACAAACACAACTATTAAAAAGATTTTTTGCATACTGCTAAGGTATAAATAAATTTAATTTAGGCACTATCTGGGCAAATTTAAGCCACCATTTAATTGATTTAATGTTACTTTTGTGTTAATGAATATCCCTGAGTTAAAATCCATATTTAGCAATTCTTCTCAATTAAAAAAAATTGTTTCAACCATTGAAAACAATGCGTCTATTCAACTTTATTTAAAAGGATTGGTTGGCTCTTCGGTGTCTTTTGTGAGCAACACGGTTTATCAAAAATTTCCGTTAAACCAGCTTTTTGTGTTAAACGACAAGGAAGAAGCTGCTTATGTTTTAAACGATTTAGAAAGTGTTGTTGGCGAAGAAAATGTTTTGTTTTTTCCAGCTTCCTATAAAAGAGCCTATCAAGTTGATGATACCGATAATGCTAACGTATTATTGAGAGCAGAAGTACTCAATGCTTTAGCCAACCCAGCATCGCCAAACATTATAGTAACCTACCCCGAAGCTTTAGCTGAAAAAGTAGTAACAAAAAAAAATCTCGAAAAAAATACGCTTAAAATTGGTATTGGTGAGCAATTTTCTATTGAGTTTATTAATGAAGTACTTTACGAATATGGTTTTGAACGTGAAGATTTTGTTATTGAACCCGGTCAATTTTCTATTCGTGGAGGTATTGTTGACGTGTTCTCATTTTCTAACGATAACCCTTATCGAATTGAGTTTTTTGGAAACGATATTGAATCCATTAGAACTTTCGACCCTGTTTCGCAATTAAGCATCAAAAATTTTGATAAAATTTCTATCATCCCCAATTTACAAACTAGCCTTGTTACTGAAGGAAGAGAGTCGTTAATTGACTATTTACCCAATTCAACACTTTTTTGGTTCAACAACATTGAATTAACTGCCAATTTGCTCGACCAAAATTTTGATAAAATTTTAGAGGCTTACACTAAAGTGGAAAACTCACCTATTAATCATGCGAAACCCAACGAGTTATTTTTCTCAAAACAGGATTTTTTTAATACCATCAACAAAAAAAACACCATTGAATTTGGTATTCAATGTTTCAATAAAGATGCTACTGAAATAATATTCAACCAAAAACCTCAACCCGAATTCAACAAGAATTTTGATCTACTTCACCAAAATTTAGTTGCCAACAAAAAAGAGGGTTACACCAATATTTTATTGGCTGATAGCAGTAAACAAGTGGAACGTTTACATGCCATTTTTGAAGATATTGGCAAAGAACTACATGTCGAATCTATGCTATTACCTATTCATCAAGGATTTATTGATACTGATTTACAAATTTGTTGTTATACCGACCATCAAATATTTAACCGTTACCAACGCTTTAAATTAAAAAACAATAGTCATAAAAAAGGAGAATCATTAACCTTAAAGGAAATTCATGGCTTACAACCTGGCGATTTTATTACTCACATCGACCATGGTGTTGGGCGATTCTCAGGATTAGAAAAAATCGACGTAAATGGAAAAACTCAAGAAGCTATTCGTATTGTTTACTCCAACAACGATTTGCTTTATGTAAACATTCATTCGCTTCATAAAATTTCAAAATTTGTTGGGCAAGATGGCACTCAACCCAAAGTAAATCGATTGGGTTCTAACCAATGGCAAATAACCAAACAAAAAACCAAAACCAAAATAAAAGAAGTTGCCTTCGACTTAATAAAACTGTATGCTGAACGTAAATCGAACAAAGGTTTTCAATTTATGCCTGACACGTATTTACAAAACGAATTGGAAGCATCGTTTATTTATGAAGATACCCCTGACCAATTAAAAGCTACTATTGATGTTAAAAAAGACATGGAAGCTGAATATCCGATGGATAGATTAATTTGTGGAGATGTTGGTTTTGGAAAAACAGAAATTGCTATTCGAGCAGCTTTTAAAGCTGTTGCTGATAGCAAACAAGTGGCTATTTTAGTTCCTACAACCATTTTGGCTTTACAGCATTATAAAACCTTTAAAAAACGACTTAAAGATTTTCCTTGTAATGTAGATTACATCAACCGTTTTAAAAGCCCTAAGCAACAAAAATTAACCCTCGAAAAACTAGCAAAAGGAGAGGTTGACATTTTAATTGGAACGCACCGTATTGTAGGTAAAGATGTGAAATTTAAAGATTTAGGGTTGTTGATTATTGATGAGGAACAAAAGTTTGGTGTATCGGTAAAAGACAAATTAAAAACCATTAAAACAAATGTTGATACATTAACATTAACAGCAACACCAATACCAAGAACATTACAATTTTCGTTAATGGCAGCCCGTGATTTATCGAACATTACTACTCCTCCACCTAACCGCCAACCTGTTGAGACAAGATTGCAAGGATTTAACGAAGAAGTTATTCGTGATGCGGTGAGTTATGAGATTTCAAGAGGTGGGCAAGTTTTCTTTGTAAACAATCGAATCGAAAACATCAAAGAAATAGCAGGTATGATTCAACGTTTATGTCCTGAAGCTTCAGTTTTAATTGCTCACGGACAAATGCCTGGCGACGAATTGGAACAGAAAATGATGGCTTTTGTTGATGGCGAATATGATGTATTGGTAGCTACAACAATCATCGAATCAGGTTTGGATATTTCTAACGCCAATACCATTATTATAAATAATGCCAACCATTTTGGCTTAAGCGATTTACATCAAATGCGTGGACGTGTTGGTCGATCGAACAAAAAAGCGTTTTGCTATTTATTAGCACCGCCAATGCACGAATTAACCCCCGAAGCACGAAAACGACTAACAGCCATTGAGCAATATTCAGATTTAGGAAGTGGTTTTCAAATTGCCATGCGAGATTTAGATATTCGTGGTGCGGGAAACCTTTTAGGTGCCGAACAAAGTGGTTTTATTTCCGAAATTGGTTTCGATATGTATCAAAAAATTCTTCAAGAAGCTATTGAAGAATTGAAAGAAAGCGACTTTAAAGAATTGTACGCTGAAGAATTAGCCAATAAAGATTTTGTGCGTGAATGCCAATTAGAAACCGATTTGGAATTATTGATACCAGATGCTTACATCTCTAATGTTGCTGAACGTTTAACCATTTACCGCGAACTTGACGACTTAGACAATGAAGCACAAATTGAACAATATAAAACTCAATTAAAAGACCGTTTTGGTGAAATTCCTACAGAAACTATAGAGCTTTTTAACGCCTTAATTCTTCGGAAAATTGCTAAAAAAACTGGGTTTGAAAAATTGGTCTTAAAACAACAAAAACTCATTGGATATTTTATTGCCAATCAAGACTCGCTATTCTACCAATCCGACTCTTTTACCAAAGTGCTAAAATATGTTCAAAGCAACCCTCGTTTTTGTGCCATGAAAGAACGCAACGAAAAATTAACCTTGGTATTTGAAAACGTAAAATCTATAAAACAAGCTATAGAACTTATTGAGCCTATATTACAACCAACAGCAATCGCTTAGTTGCTTTTATTAAATCAAAACAACTTTACAACTACCTACCTTGAACGGTTTGAGCTAAATCAACAAAAAATTCGATATTTAAAAAATTCGTTCTACTTTTGAATAAAATGAAAAAGCTTTCATCCATATTGGTTATTATTTTATTGTTGTCAAACCTTGTTCGGGGTCAAAACATTAAATCATACAACCTACATTTTGGAGATACTGTAAGTGTTATCGATGATAATGACTTAAAACAAGGTAGATGGGTATATTTAGGTCAAGACAAAATTGAATCCTGGTTTAAAGATTATAAACCCAACCAAATTGTTGAAGAGGGATATTATAAGGATAATAAAAAAACTGGCATTTGGATAAGGTACCATACAAACGGGAAAATTCAGAGTGAATTAAAATATATAAACGACACCATTGATGGCTTAGCAAAATACTACGACAAAAATGGGTTACTTATTGTTGAGGGCATAAAGAAGAATAAGGAATTTGTTGGTGATTATTTTATTTATGACTCTTCAGGAAAACGATTTAAAAAAGAAGCTTCCAGAAAAAACAATTATGCCATGCTCGTTTTCAATGGCAAAGCTGAAAAATCAGGCAAGGGTATTCCTGATGTTAAAATAAGAGTTAAACGAGAAGAAGTTTCAACTCATGTAACTACAGCAGATGCTAACGGTAATTTCAATCTCAATTTAGAGCTAGGTTTTGAATACGTTATTTCGTTCAAAAAAGAAAACTTTAATGACTACACTATTATAGTCAATACTGATGTTGGAGAAATTACCGACACAACTGTTTACACACTAAAGAACTGGAAAGTAAACATGAGTGACAACATGGCAACCTCCATAAGTACTGACTTTATGAGCTTTCTATTGAATAAACCTTCTGGAAAAATTTATTTCAATAAAAAAAAGAAAGAGTTTACTTCTGATGGGATATATATAAATCTTTTTAAGCGACAATTAAGAGGAATTAGCAAATCAACCCAAGCACTTCTTGCACAAGCAGCAGAAGACAAAAAACAACTTGAGATTGAAAACCTTAAAATGGAAGCTGCCCAAAAAATGAATGAAATCTACCTCTTAAAACAATCACAAGACTTAATTGAGGCTGAAATTAAAAAGAAAGAAGCGGAAATATTGGCTCAGAAATTAGAAAAAGAAAAAAACGAAAAAGATTTATCAATAGCTCAACAAGAGCAAAAAATAAAGGACCTTAAATTCGATCAACAAAAAGCTATTTTAGAAAAACAAATGCTTCAAGCCGAGCGTAGTGCTAAAGAAATAGAGCATTTGGCTATGCTCAAAAAAATTC
This sequence comes from Flavobacteriales bacterium, assembly GCA_020635795.1. NCBI lineage: Bacteria > Pseudomonadati > Bacteroidota > Flavobacteriia > Flavobacteriales > Flavobacteriales bacterium. The sequence continues at coordinate 212,403 of JACJZD010000001.1, read as the reverse complement.
AAGAGTTAGAGTTAAAAGAAAAACAAACTGCCCTTACAAAAACCAATGAAGATCTAGCAGAATCGGTTGCCGAAAACATTAAACGTGGCAAAGAATTGGATTTTGCTAAACGCGAAAAACAGATAAAAGAACAAGAATTGAAACAAAAAATGTTCTATTTCTACATTCTTGTTGGAGGGTTATTTTTAGTTTGTTTGTTTGCCTTTTTTGTATTCAGAAGTTTTCGCCAAAAAAAGAAAGCCAACATCTTGTTAGAACAACAATCCGTTGAAATTTTAGCTCAAAAATCGGAGATTGAACAGAAAAGCCTTTTGTTGGAGCAAAAAAACTTAGAAACCGAACAAAGTATTCAGTATGCAAAACGTATACAACATGCTATTCTTCCGCCGCATAGCGAAATTGAAAAATACCTAAAGGACTACTTTATACTTTATAAATCAAAAGACATTGTAAGTGGTGATTTTTATTTCTTTTCTGACAAACACAGCAAGGATGGACTTATCCATATTGCTTCTGTAGATTGCACCGGACATGGGGTTCCTGGTGCATTTATGAGTGTTATTGGTCACGAAAAATTAAATGATGCGGTAAGCGTTAGCAAAGAACCTTCTCAAATTTTAGCAGAATTAAACAAAGGTGTAAAAACAGCCTTACGTCAATCTGCAGAATCTACATCTACCCGAGACGGTATGGATTTGTGCTTGTGCTCTTTACCTGCAAAAATGGAAGGAGAAACCATAGATATCAGCTATTCTGGTGCAAACCGCCCATTATGGATAGTAAGAGATAAATCTGAAGAAATTGAAGAGATAAAAGCTACAAAATTGGCTATTGGTGGTTTTACAGAAGATTTACAAGAGTTTGAACAACACAATGTCTCATTAAAAAAAGGCGATACTATTTATTTGTTTAGTGATGGTTATGCCGACCAGTTTGGTGGGGTTAAAAAGAAAAAATTAATGACTGGAAAGTTTAAAGATTTGATTTTAAGCATACAGCACCTTGGCATGGCAGACCAACAAAACTACCTCGACACTTTTATTGAAGAATGGATGGATGGTTTAGAACAAATTGATGATATTTTGGTTATTGGGATTAAGTTGTAAAATATAATATGAAAATTATTATTCTAAATATTTGGACGGTTATTATTTTGATTTCATGTTCAAATCAAACTGATTCAATAAATAAAGATTCCCAACAAGATAATGACTCATTAAATATAATTTCAAAAACACCTGTTAAAATACAGAAGATAGCTATTAAATTAGATAAAAGTGAACTTCCAGCAGATGGTAAATATCGTTATGATATAGCTTTTGCAGAATGGGATGGCGATTCTATGGGAGAAAAAGTAACAGTTGTTATTAAAGACGCCTCCATTAAAATCATTTACGAAGGTGATGGTCAATTGTCTTTAGCAAAAAAAGGTGATGTTTTAGATAGTGGAATTATAAGAAAACATATATCTGGCAATTTTATTATTTCACAAGATGAAGACGATGTTTATTTAGAAGAAATTGGAGGGTGTTCTGGAGGTCCTTCTATTATAGATTTTAAAAACAAAAAATTTTGGATGTGTTAATCTATACTTCATCAATTAAATCTTTTGTTTTTGTTTGTGAGACACAAACAAAGGCTGAAAAACTGCGAACTAATGACTGACTACTTCTTCACCCTAGTATAAAGCACCTCTTTAGTTTCAAAAAATGCTTCTTTAAAGTAATTCGATAATGGAAACAACTCCACTTGTTTGTTGCTTTCAGCAATTTCTTCTGTTAAATCTCCACCTTTTAAAAACAGCACGCCATTTTTAATATCGTTAAAACTATCAGGGCTTAATTTTCCTTTTACCCAAGGTAAAAACTTGTTAATTCTAGCCACTGCTCGTGTTACCACAAAATCAAACTGACCTGACACATCTTCTGCTCGAGCATTTATAGCTTTTACATTTTGCAGTTCTAATGCTGTTGCTACTTCACTAACCACTTTTATTTTTTTACCAATAGAATCTACTAACACAAACTCACAATCAGGAAACAAAATAGCCAACGGTATACCTGGAAAACCTCCTCCAGTACCAACATCCAAAATTTTAGTGCCAGCTTTAAACGAAACTACTTTGGCAATACCTAACGAATGTAAAACATGACGTTCATAAAGCTCTTCTAAATCTTTACGTGAAATCACATTGATTTGGTCGTTCCACAATTGGTACAACTCTTTTAACCTAGCAAATTGTTCTACTTGCAGTTCAGTTAAATCTGGAAAATATGTTGTTATTATGTTCAAAATGAGTTTAGAGGAAGACATTTTTAGATTAAACTATTCACCTTATAAACTTCTAACTATATGTTAAAACGAGCCTTTTTTACCTATCATCAACGCATAAAGCTGCTCTCTAGCTCTAAACAACTGAGCTTTTACTGTACCAATTGGCAAATCGGTTTCTTCAGCAATTTCTTCATACGAATACTCTCTAAAATAACGAAGCACCACTAAACTTTTGTATCTAGGTTTTAGTTGGTCAACAATTTCTCGCATTATTCTAATTTTCTGCTTTCTAATGAATCGTTCTTCAGGGTCAAGGTTTTCATCTTTAACCTCAAACGACATACCTCCATCTTCGGTATCAATATCTTTATCCAACGAAAAAGTATTCATTCGTTTTTTACGAATAAAATCAATACAATTGTTGGTGGCAATTCTAAACAACCACGTACTAAATGCATAGTTAGGAGTATATTGATGTAAGCGATTAAATGCTTTTCCGAAGGCTTCAATGGTTAAATCATCAGCATCGTCGGTATTCTTCACCATTTTAAGCATCATGTAAAAAATAGAATCTCGATATTTATCCATCAATTCAGCATAAGCCTTCTCATCGTGGTGCTCACGAGCTCTAATTACCAAGTCAAAATCAACTTGAGCTTTAGGTGATAAATTCGATTCTGGGTTTAGCTCCATCTACTATTCTTTTTTACAAAATTAGCTATTAATAAAATTGGTTGAAAAACAAGATAAAATAATTCTAAAACAGGAATTAACAGCATCAAATCTTTTCCTTCCAATTTATCAATAGAAAGCTTAAATATAAGCATTTGTGTTAGATATCTGATAAGTAATAAGGTAAGTATTAGATAAACCGATGTTTGAGTAACGACCAATAGCAAAAAGCAACAGATTAAAAGAAATAAAGAAAATGGGTACAACCCTAAAACAACTTTATGTTTGAACTTGTAATATTTACCCGTTGACAAATGTCTTTTCTTTTGTTTTAACCACGCGGAAAAAGTAGTTTTTGGTAAAGAAATGGTTTGCGCATCTTTTTCAAAGGCTATGCTCGTATTGGTTTTATTGGCAACTTCGTTAACAAACAAATCATCGTCGCCCGAAAGAATATGCTGGTGTTTTGAGAATCCTTTTACTTTAAAGAACAGTTCTTTTTTGTAAGCCAAATTTCTTCCAACACCCATGTAAGGCATTTTGCATAAGGCTAATGAAAAATACTGCATGGCGGTAAACAAGGTTTCAAAACGAATTAGTTTATTCAAAAAACCCGGTTGTTTTTCGTAAGCTCCAAACCCTAAAATAATTTCTTTTTTGTCGGCATACTTACTCATTGATTTTATCCATTTCGATGAAACGGGTCTGCAATCAGCATCGGTTAACAACACATTGTCGTATTTAGCCGCTTTAATACCTAAAGTTAACGCAAATTTTTTGCTACCATAAAACCTATCGCTATCGGGCAGCGTTACAATTTTGAGTGTAGGATATTGTAACGAATAGGCTTTAAGCACATCTTCGGTATCATCAACAGAGTTATCGTTTACCACAACCACTTCAAAAATTGGATAATCTTGGGATAAAAATTCTGGTAAAAAATTCAACAAATTATCTCGCTCATTTTTAGCACAAATAACCACCGAAACTGGTTCTTGACTACTTTCATTTTCTTCACTTGGTTTTGCAAAAGCGAATCTTGAAAACACCCCCAAGTAATAAAACAATTGAATTAAAAACATCACTAAAAATGCCACCACCACAAAATCTAACCAATGGTTAAATTCAACAAAAAGAAATTGTTCGGTGATGACTTTGTTCATTGAGTTTTAATTTTATTTAATACTTCATCAAAAGTACAATCTTACTTGTGCCTAATTAATTATCTTTGACCAAGTTTTAAACAAACCGAGTTAATAAAAATTGTTGAATATCACCGAATGAAATTTAAATTAGAAAAGAAAGACCCGAAGTCGAAAGCTAGAGCAGGAACAATTACTACCGACCATGGCGAAATAAAAACACCTATTTTTATGCCTGTTGGTACTGCTGGAACAGTGAAAGGCGTTCACCAACACGAACTAAAAGAAGATATTAAAGCTCAAATTATACTTGGAAATACTTACCACTTGTATTTACGTCCAAAATTAGATGTGTTACAAGAAGCTGGTGGTTTGCACAAATTTATAAATTGGAATGGTCCAATTTTAACCGATAGTGGTGGTTACCAAGTATATTCTTTATCAGGAAGGAGAAAAATAAAAGAAGAAGGAGCTACATTTTCATCTCATATTGATGGTTCTAAGCACTTGTTTACTCCAGAGGGAGTTATGGATATTCAGCGGATTATTGGAGCTGACATTATTATGGCTTTTGATGAGTGCACGCCCTACCCTTGCGATTACAAATACGCTAAAAATTCGATGCACATGACTCATCGTTGGTTAAAACGTTGTTGCGAACGATTTGATACTACCGACCCGTTGTATGGATATTCTCAAACACTTTTTCCAATTGTACAAGGTAGTACGTACAAAGATTTACGTGTTCAGTCTGCCGAAAAAATCGCTTCGTTTGAGCGTGAAGGAAATGCCATTGGAGGTTTATCGGTTGGTGAGCCCGATGATGAAATGTATGAAATGTGCGACATTGTTACCAATATTTTACCAGAAGACAAACCTCGATATTTAATGGGTGTTGGCACACCGTTAAACTTATTAGAAAACATTGCTTTGGGTATTGACATGTTTGATTGCGTAATGCCAACCCGAAATGCTCGTAACGGCATGTTGTTTACTTCTGAAGGAACTATCAACATTAAAAACAAGAAATGGGAAAACGATTTTACTCCTATCGACCCTAACGGAACAAGTTATGTAGATAATTTTTATTCAAAAGCTTATTTACGCCATTTAATTGTTTCAAAAGAAATTTTAGGTGCTCAAATTGCTACCATACACAATTTAGCGTTTTATTTGTGGTTAGTAACTGAAGCTCGCGAACAAATCTTAGCTGGTACATTCAGTTCATGGAAAGATATGATGGTTAAAAAATTAGGGCAAAAATTATAATTAGCGTTTTGTTAAAGAAAATTGACATCTATATCATCAAAAAATTTTTAGGAACGTTTTTCTTTTCGTTGCTATTAATTGTACCCATTATTGTGGTGTTCGATTTATCAGAAAAAATGCGCGATTTTATTGAACGAAAAGCTCCTATAAAGGGTATTATTGTAGATTACTATTTCAATTTTGTGCCTTATTTGGTGAATCAATTCAGTCCGCTTTTTGTTTTTATAGCGGTTATATTTTTTACTTCAAAAATGGCAAGTAATTCCGAAATCGTAGCCATTTTATCGGGTGGCGTAAGTTTTAAGCGATTACTTCGTCCATATTTAATTTCTGCTTTTGTATTAGCCATTCTATCGTTTTACTTAAACAACTTTTTAATACCTAACGCAAACAAAGAACGATTAGCTTTTGAGGAGGTGTACTACCGAAATAAATTAATAAATCACTCTAGCCACATTCACGTTCAAATTGACCCCAAGACTTTTATTTATATGTCAAATTACAATGTTGACTTAAACATGGGAGTAAATTTTTCGATAGAAACCTTTGAAAACGGAAAATTGACTTATAAATTATTGTCTGATAACGTTCGTTGGGATAGCATTAAAAATTCTTGGGAAATAAACAATTATACCGAGAGGCATTTAGATGGTTTAAACGAAACCATTACCAAAGGATTTCAGAAAGATACCTTAATGAATTTTACACCTAGCGAATTTAGGCGTCGTGATAATTTTATTGAAACCAAAAACTACTTTGAGTTGAACGAATTGATTGCCGAAGAAAAGTTTAAAGGGTCAAGTTATGTAATTGATTGCGAAATAAAAAAACAAGAACGAGCAGCCTATCCCTTTGCCACTTTTGTGCTAACTATTATTGGCGTTTCTTTATCGAGCCGAAAAGTTCGTGGTGGCATTGGCTTACATATTGGTTTGGGCTTACTTATTAGCTTTTCTTACATTTTATTTATGCAAATATCGTCCACCTTTGCAAAAAGCTCTGGCGTGCCTGCCATTGTTGCTGTTTGGATTCCAAACGTACTGTATAGTATTTTGGCTTTGTATTTATTGAAGAAAGCTCCGAAGTAATCTATGTCTTTTTCATTCCTGACAAAGTGCAACGAAGATCAGGAATCCATCTACTAAAAGCTGGTTTCCTGCATACGCAGGAATGAAGGTGATTTTTATTTATTCTCTTTTATTATTTTAGCTGCTTCTTTATCTCCCATTGATTTAGCCTTTTTCAAACTAATCATTGCATCATCTTTTTTATTCATTTTTAGCAAAATCTCTCCTTTTACTTTATGAAATTCAGCAACATCGTTTTTAATTGCCAGACATTTTTCAATTTGAATTAAAGCGTCATCAAATCGATTCAACTGCAAATACAATACAGTGCTATTAAAAACTGGATTTAAGAAATTTGAGTTCATTTGATTTGCTAAATCATAATATCTAAGTGCTGCAATTGTATCTCCAAGATTTTGATAACAATAGCCAAAATCATTATAGAGATATTCTTTAGACGTTTTAATCTTTTCTAATTTTATTAAGTCTTCTAAAGCATTCTTGTATTCTTTTAATTCAATATAAGCTGTTTCTCTATAGTCCAAAGCATTGGAATCCCTATCATCAAACTCTAATAATTTAGTCGCAGAAATTATAACTTCTTCATACTTTCCAAACTTAGTAAAAAGTATTAAAGACAACGAAAGAGCTTTTCTTTCATGTTCATACTTAAAATCTCTTTGCTGACCCATTTTATAATATTCCTGTGGGTTTTCCACTCCCTGTACTTTTACCAGTTTGGATTCAAAATATGAATTAGGATTATTTTTAATCAAATTAAAAACAATATTAAACCCAAAATAACAAGCCGCATTATTAGAATCAAGCAACCAAACTTGATTAAATCTTTTCATCGATGTTTTGACATCTCCTGAAAAAAGATGTGACCATCCAAATTTATTATAGTTGATAATAGCACTATCTCTGCTTCCGTTTTCTCTAATTGCATCTTCAATAAACTTCAAGTCTAAAAGTTTATATTCTTCAGGTTTTTCAACCAACCCATTTCCATACATTGGAACAAGATTCAATTTCCCCTCCTTAGAAAGTGCTTCCAATTCCTTTATATTTTGAGCATTCAAAATATTGAATCCAATTAAAAAAAACAGAATTAATTTCTTCATAATTTATACATAATAATTATTTGTTAAATATCCCAAAAACAGCCGAACCACTACCTGTCATGGACGCATAAACAGCTCCATCAGAGTAAAATTTATCTTTTAACGCTTTAATTTGAGAATGATTCAGAAAAATAGAATCTTCAAAATCGTTCTTAATGTTATTTTTCCAATCTTTAATAGGAAGTTTTATCAACTCTTTTAAGTTAACCTTTGGTGGGTATGGATTCACTCCAGCATACGCTTCGGCAGTTCCAATATGGATATTTGGATAGGCTACTTTTATCTCATACTTAGACAAATCCAAAACAACCTCTTCAAATTCATCGCCTTTACCAAAAGCATAAACTGGTTTGTTTTTGATAAAAAAAGCACAATCGCTACCTAATTTTCTGGCATAATTAATCAACTCATCATTAGTTATGTTAAGTGCAAAAATTTGATTCAATAACTTTAATGTAAATGCAGCATCGGCAGAACCTCCTCCCAAACCAGCTCCAATAGGTATAACTTTATGCAAATGAATGTGTACTGGCAAAACATCGAAATCTGCTTTTATTAAATGATAAGCTTTTAAACATAAATTATCAGCCTCATTCCCAGGTATAACAATTCCCGAAGAAGTAAATTTTAACTCGTTAGATTTTATGATTTCCAATACATCAAACAAGTCCATGATTGGATAAAAAATACTTTCAATGTTGTTAAAACCATCTTGGCGTTTTTCAATAATGTTAAGCCCAATATTTATTTTAGCATTCGGAAAACCAATCATCCTATCATTTTAAAATTGAAAATTACAAATTGAAATGCAATTATTCATTTTCCATTTTTTCATTATCAAATTTTCGTAATTTTACCCCTCATTAATTATTGGAAAAAGATGGCTGTATATTTAGATTTTGAAGAACCAATAAAAGTATTAGAAGACCAGATAGAAGAGAACAAGAAGCTCCAAGAAAAAGGCGTTGACACTTCTAAAATTGACAAAGAGATTGAGAAAAAAATTCTTGATACTCGAAAAGAAATCTATAGTAATTTAACGGCTTGGCAACGCGTACAGGTTTCTCGTCATCCTGATAGACCTTACACTTTAGCTTACATTAAAGCAATAACTGACGGAAACTTTGTTGAATTACACGGCGATAGAACCGTAAAAGACGACAAAGCCATGGTTGGCGGTTTTGGCAGTATTGATGGACAAACGGTTATGTTTATTGGTCAGCAAAAAGGTATTAACACTAAAATGCGCCAATACCGTAATTTTGGGATGCCAAATCCTGAAGGATACCGAAAAGCTTTACGTTTGATGAAAATGGCGGAAAAATTTAATAAACCTGTGGTTTGTTTGGTTGATACTCCAGGAGCTTTTCCTGGTTTAGAGGCAGAAGAAAGAGGTCAAGGTGAAGCTATTGCTCGTAACTTATTAGAAATGTCGCAATTAGAAGTTCCTATTATTGTTATTATTATTGGCGAAGGTGCTTCTGGTGGTGCTTTAGGAATAGGTATTGGCGACAAAGTATTGATGTTAGAAAACACCTGGTATTCAGTTATTTCACCAGAGTCTTGCTCGTCCATTTTATGGAGAAGTTGGGACTTTAAAGAGGTTGCTGCTGAAGCACTTAAACTTACACCAAACGACATGTTGGGAAACAAATTAATTGACGGAATAATTAAAGAACCCATTGGTGGAGCTCATACCAATCCAACAGAAATGTTTGATATCACCAAAAAAGAAATATTAAAACATTTAGCCAAACTAAAAGAAATAGAAAAAGAAAAATTGGTTGCTGCAAGAATCAAGAAATTCTGTTCAATGGGCGTTTACGAAGAAGCGTAATCGTTATTTATTATACCAAAAATCAAATGCAAGAATTGTACTCGAATGAGTGTAAGTAGATTTTACACTTTTTGTAGAATAATCGTAACTGATTAACACATTTGCGTTTGTTACTACTACTTCGTTGGCAATACTATCGTACTTAACCAAGTTTGCTCCAATGCCTGATAAATAAGTAGAATAGGTAAAATTGTTGTAATTTACTTTAATTAAATTTCCTGCTTGTGCAATTAAATAAATACCACTACTAATTTCTGTACAAGAAGTAATTAATCCTGCTCCCAAAGCAAAAGGATTTGTTATTGCATTAGTGTTTAAATAGTAAATCTTAATGGTACCATTACCACCCACATTTGTAAACACAACCACTTCATTGGTAGAAAAACTAAACATTTCTACTACATTTTCATTCAATTCAACATTGTCCTTTATTGCTCCAGAAACTACATAATAACTAACTAACCTTACTTTCCCTCCCGAAATTTCTGGCTGTTCTGTAATTAATAAATTATCATGTTTGAACATTTTACGAGCGTAACTACTTGCAAATGCTGTCCCTGTATAATTTGATGTGTTATTATTAAAGTAACTTCTTATATTTCCGTTATAGTATGCAATAAAAACTTCATTACTTGCTTTGGCTATGCCTGTAAAATTAGGTACAGCTGCAGAAAAATTGGCTACACTCCAATTTGTTCCAGCGGACATAATATCTGTAGAAATTAAATCACCACTATAATTCGGACAAGTAATTACTTCTTGATAATATGAATTGACTACACCGCCTAAAAAATCTCCAAACGCAGAAGAAAAGCTACTTGCAACAAGTGTGTTCGACAATTTTACTGCTTGATTAGTTGAGCCTATATTACTAAACACAAACAATCCATTTCTAATTTTGGGGTATTCGTTAATCAATAACGGAATGTATTTATCCGTTTGGTTAAAACCATCTGTAGCACTTATTTTTAACGTATAAGAACCTGATGGCAAATGCAAATCGTTTAACCCAAATGTTTCGTTTAATTGATAAGATGTGGTATTTGGCGTTTTTGAAATACTACTCAACACCTTAATATTATTGGCATTTCGTAACGAAATAGTGATGGATGAGATATTTTTATCATCAGAAACAGCTCCTTGAATGGTAAAGGATTGCAGAGCAGTAAAAGATTGATTCTCAGTTGGTGATGAAATAGAAATGGCAGGACCTTGATCATCGTTTTCTTCTTTTTTACAAGAAAACAATACCAACAACATTAACAAATATGTAATTCGTTTTACCATTAAATAAAGTTACATTAATTTGATTTACAATTCAAGCTTATAAACTTTTCTACTTCATTTACTGTTAGCAAATTGTTATAAAAAATGTAACTACTTTATAATCAAACACTAATTACCGTAATAAATATATTGCAGTTACGTTTTTCTTTTATCAAAAATCTATACACTATTTTGTACCTTTGAGTCTATGACTAATTCGAATAAACCGGTTGGAAGACAACGAGTAAAACCAGCCACCAACACATTTGCAGAACATGGCAAGTTACCACCACAAGCAGTAGAACTTGAAGAAGCTGTTTTAGGTGCCTTGATGCTTGAAAAAGAAGCGTTAAATACCGCTATTGATATTCTACAACCAAAAAGTTTCTACAAAGAATCGCACCAAAAAATATTTGCTGCAATTCAAGAACTGTTTATTAAATCTGAACCCATTGATATTTTAACCGTTACCCAAGAATTAAAAAAACGTGGGGAGTTAGAAATAGTTGGTGGTGCATATTTTATTACTCAACTTACCAATAGAGTTGCTTCGGCAGCTAATATTGAAGCTCATGCCCGTATCATTTCACAAAAATTTATTCAACGCGAATTGATTCGAATTTCATCTGAAATTATTACCGATGCTTTTGATGAAACCACTGACGTTTTCAATTTGTTAGACAAAGCGGAATCCAACTTATTTTCTGTAGCGGAAGGTAACTTAAAAAAGAATTACGAAAGCATGTCGGAATTAGTCCGTAATGCAATGAAACAAATAGAAAAAGCCAAAAATAACGACAATGGTATAATTGGCGTTCCTTCTGGCTTTACTGCTTTAGATAGGGTTACATCTGGTTGGCAACCATCCGATTTAGTTATTATTGCTGCTCGTCCTGCAATGGGGAAAACATCGTATGTACTTTCTCTAGCGCGTAATGCTGCAGTCGAATTTAAAAAATCGGTAGCCATTTTTTCATTAGAGATGTCTTCTATTCAGTTGGTTACTCGTTTAATCTCTGCTGAGGCTGAAATATCTTCCGAGAAATTAAGAAGCGGTAATTTAAGGGCTGATGAAATTCAACAAATCCACTCTAGAATTAATGATTTGACCAATGCTAAAATTTATATCGACGATACGCCTGGTCTTTCTATATTCGAACTTCGTGCAAAAGCTCGTCGTTTAAAGGCAAAAAATGGCATTGACTTAATCATCATTGATTACTTACAGTTAATGAGTGGTGGTGGTGAAGGAAAAGGAAATCGTGAACAAGAGATTAGTATGATTTCTCGTTCGTTAAAAAGTATTGCTAAAGAATTGAATGTTCCAGTATTAGCACTTTCGCAGTTAAGTAGAGCGGTAGAAAGTAGAGGTGGTGATAAAAAACCACAGCTTTCCGATTTAAGGGAGTCGGGTTCTATTGAGCAAGATGCCGATATGGTTCAGTTTATTCACCGACCAGAATATTACGGTTTGGTAGAAGATGCCGATGGTAATCCAACACGAAATGTAGCCAACATTATTATTGCAAAACACAGAAATGGTGCGGTTTGTGATGTACAATTGAAATTTATTAATGAACTGGCTAAATTCGAAGACTTGGATAAAGCCAATCAACAATTTGCAGAAATTGACAATGCCAACTTTACTACCATGCCTATTGGTGATAATTTTGATACTGAACAAACAACCTATACACGTAGCTCAAGAATGGACGAAATTGACGACGATGACTCATTCCCAGAATCGCCAAACAGCTCATTTAACAACAATGATTTTGAAGAGCCTCCGTTTTAAGTTAGTTAATAGTTATCAGTAATTAGTTAATAGTAAAAACCTTTTTAATTATTCAGAAAACAACAACAATTAACCATTAACAAACAACAATTAACCTTGAGATTTAAATTATTCATCATAACAATTCTAACACTACTTTCTTTACAGAAGGCAAGTGCCACGTATTTGTTAATACCGATGGATAATGTTCAAAAAAACCATTTAAAAGCTTACGGTGTTGCTTATTGGATGCTCGAAAACAATTTGGAAATTGATTGGTTATTGAATTACAGAGGTGGTAGTTTTATGATGAAACACCTTAAACCGATTGAAGAAGAATTAATTATAAGAGGGGTTTCGTTTGAGATTATTGCCGATGCAAAATCGACCGCTATTTTACAGCAAATTGCCGACCCAGAAGTAAACATGGATGTGGTAAAATTGGAAAAAGCACCTAAAATTGCAGTGTACTCACCTAAAACTGCTCAACCTTGGGATGACGCTGTTACTTTAGTACTGACTTACGCCGAAATACCGTATACTGTAGTTTACGATACCGATATTATTGAAGACAAATTACCACTTTACGACTGGTTGCACTTGCACCACGAAGATTTTACTGGGCAATACGGTAAATTTTATGCTGCATACAGAAGTGCTGCTTGGTACAAAGAACAAGTCCGGTTTAATGAAGAAACCGCAACCAAATTGGGTTTTGCTAAAGTTTCAGAACTAAAGTTAGGCGTAGGTAAAAAAATTAAAGAATTTACCATGGGTGGTGGCTTCTTGTTTGCCATGTGTTCGGGTACTGATGCTTTAGACATTGCTTTGGCTGCCGAAGGCATTGACATTTGCGAAAACATGTACGATGGAGATGGAACAACGCCCAATTATAACAGTAAATTGGATTATAGTAAAACCTTTGCGTTTAAAGACTTCACCTTAAAAACCAACCCGTTGGAGTATGAGTTTTCTGATATTGATGCTACCGAAACACATGCTAAAACACCTCAAAACTTAGACAATTTTACTTTGTTTGATTTTTCTGCAAAGTGGGACCCTGTTCCAACCATGCTCTGCCAAAACCACGAAAGTCTAATTAAAGGCTTTTTTGGACAAACCACTGCTTACAACAAACAGTTTATAAAATCGAGCACTTTGGTAATGGGCGAAAACAAAGCCTTAAACTCTGCACGTTACATACACGGCGAAATGGGTAAAGGTACTTGGACTTTTTATGGTGGGCACGACCCCGAAGATTATCGCCACATGGTTGGCGATCCTCCAACCGATTTAAACCTACACCCCAACTCTGCTGGATACCGGTTGATTTTAAACAACATTTTATTTCCGGCTGCTAAGAAGAAAAAGCAGAAGACTTAGATGTTTATCTGAATAAAAATATTATAATCTTTTTTAAAATCGAAAATATGCAAGACAAAAAACGATTAAGATTGATTGCAAAAGAGCTAAATGTTAGCATTCAAACTATTATTGATTTTCTAGAATTAAACAATCAAAAAATCCCCAAAGACCAAAACCAACTAATTGAAAAAGAAACGTATACATTGTTAAAGTTAGAATTTTATGAAAGTTATGTAAATCATTGTTTGCATCATATAAATTTCAATAAAGAGTTATTTATTTATAGTTTTAATCCAAATTTTAGCTTTACTGAAGATGAGATTATACACAATAAAAAAGATTTTGAAGCCTATAATTATTTATTGTTACAATTAGAATCAATTAGTAAAATAAACTTTCCTTATAAGGATTTAGACAGAAGCGAGTTAAATCTATTGAAACAAACAAAAATTTTCGAATTAAAAAAAATTCAGTTTAATTTAATTCAAGAAAGAAATAATATTGACAAATTAGCTACTATTGAAGTTAATACGCCAAAGATTGATGCTAATATTGAAGATGAAGAACATGAATTAAATAATGACGATACTGATCATGAGACAATAATAATGAGGTCTTTTTATGAAGGCACTCAAGATAATTTTGGCTACTAAATATTTAGACCAAAAATCTATTCTCACAGGAATTCAGTAAGAAAAATTCATAAATTTTTGTTTATACATTCATAAAATATATTTATTTTTCTTTATCCTTTTTACCATCAACATTTCCATCATTCCATAATCCAATAACTAGAAGAAAACCTATTAATCCTAATACATTTTGCCACCATTTTGTATTTATTGGTGCAGAACCTATTCTAAAAATGGTTGTAATAACTGGGAACACCCAAAAAAGAACAACACATATTAATGCCAAAATAAAAACAATTGCTCTCATTGAAAAATGATTTTTTGTATAGTTTATCAAAACTAAAGATAACACAATTTGCTTTAATTATTATATTTTTATATTTAATATATTACCGAATTAAATTATATATAGATAATAGATGGAATTAAAACCAAAAGGACATATCAGTTGTATTAAAGAATTATATTATGTTGCCAAAGAACAGCGTGGTGAAATACTAAGAGGAAGATTATTAAGTATTGCAACCAATAGATTTGATGTTAGAGGTAATATGATTGAAAATTCTAGCTTTGATAATACCTATGACAACGGCTTTAAGCAATTGTACATATATGATGAAAGAGGTAAAATTATTGAAGATTATAATTATCTCTCACAAAATAAATTATCAAGTAAAAGCTGTTATACCTATAAAAAAAACTATAAGCAAGAAATTTGTACGCATTACACCAATGATGGTAATACAATAACAAAGAAAACAACCAAATACATCAACGAAAATACCGTGTTAGAATATGAAGAAGAATATTGCGATGAGGCAACATATAAGAAAAAATATCGCTACGACGACAACGGAAAAAAATTAGAAGAAAAGACATACCACAACAATATTTTCGACCAAGGCACTACCTATATCTATGATGAAAGAGGAAATATTATAAAAGAACATTACTTTAATAATGAGGATGATTGGACAGATACCATATCAGAATACGATGATGAGAACAATTTAATTAAATATTCACGCTTTAGCTTTACAGGTATTTTTGAATGTTGTTATACCTATAAATACAATAATAAAAAACAATTAATTGAACAGTTACATTTTAGCCCCGATGATAAAACCTTACATTGTGTAACAATCTATAAATACGATGATTTTGGAAATACAATCGAAGAAAGTGAGTATAGTCCAAATGGCGATTTAACAACTAGCACGACATTTAAATTTGATGCAAATAGTAATCTTATTGAAAAATCTATCTACGACTCAGATGTCGATAAAACATCAATTAAAGCATCTTATAAATACAATAACTTTGGCGAACTGATTGAAGAGTTTCAAAATGATGCTGAAAACGGATATTATAAAACGATAAAGTTTGAAGATTATGATGAGCATGGAAATTGGTTAAAAAGCTTTTCGATAGATGTTAATAAAGAAATACATTATTTAGAAAGGCAAATTGAATATTATTAGTAACTTCAATTAATAATATTTGAGTTTAACAATCGAACAACTTATTCTATGAAAATCATTCTAATATTTTTTGTTGTATTAAGTTCCTTTTACAATGCCCTTGGACAAGATAAATCTTTTTATATTCCTGATTCTACCGATATAGAAATTTACACTTTGTTAGACACAGTGAATGGTAAAAGTGAAATTCAAATATTTATTGAAAATGGTGATAATTACAAGGTATTTAAATGTTTAAAATATAAATACACCTATTTAAATGACCGTTCTTCTGAAAATTTTATAATAAAATCTATTGAAAAAGAATATGACACTTATGGTGACATTATAGGTTATCCAAAATATTTATTTCAAAATGGTGGTAGTTTTTATTTCAATGGTACTTACTTCGTATTAGATGACAACAAAACAAAACCACGCAACTTTTACTTCTTAGAAAGATAATGCTAATTAGTCAAACATATTCCAGCTAACCCCAAACTTAAACGAGCGGTCTAAAAATGGAGTGGTAGGTGTGGTTAAATAAGTATGGTTGCTAAACCCTGCATTGAGGTGTTCCCATTTAAAAAAGATTTGTGCACGTTTTAAATGCGTACTTACAAAGAAATCTACAAAAGGATAATCGCCAATCTTGGTAGTATTTTGAGCATAAAACTTCGAAATACTCGGCATAAACTCATACCCATAAAATTTTGAAGAATAGGTTAAATTAAATCCTACTCTTATTTTCATTGCTTTTTTAAATATACGGTTTTCGTAATACACAATTTGTCGCCCAGCATACGTTGGCATAGGCAAAATATATCTATCAGAAGTTAATTGGTAAATTAACGCCGTTTTAAAATGTACATTTTTAAATTTATAGCCTTTCTCAGCCATAAACGTACTAGTCGTTTCATTTTTGTTTTGTTGTGCAGGTAAGGCTAAAGTATCAAAGTAAATAAAGTTGTTGTACAGTTTAGCATTGGCAGTCAGTTTAACATCAAGTGCGTTAATATAAAACTCAGAACCTATAAAAGTTATTTGTTGTTTCTCAAATTGATAGTTGTCCCACATAAAATGGTTCGAACGAAATGTCTTGTAATACACGTCTGCTTCGTTTAATTTGTGGTCAACCATTAAATTAAACACATACTTGTCATTATTCAAATAAGTAAAATGGATGTTACCATTCACATCTTGCTGATTATAACCGTTTATGCCATAGTTAAAATCTGCCATCAACTTTATTCTATTTTTTTTATAATTGAATAAAGCACCGACATAACTACTCGAAAAAATAGAATCAACTCCTAAATATTGGTGGTACTTGTAATTTTGAAAACTCACGTATGGTTCTATTTCAAGATTAGTTGTAGTTACACCAAAACTAACCTTATTAAAAAAAGTATTTAAATGCGTAGAATCTTTCCATTGGGTAAAAGTGGTATCAAAATAGGTGGTGTCGTAAATTTTAGCATTTGAATCGAAATCAAAATACTCTCTGCGTTTACTTGATAC